>JBILDK010000080.1:0-9077 GCA_044352625.1 Planctomycetota bacterium | reverse complement strand
CGTCGAGAGCCTGGAAGCTGGTGAAGCGGCAGCGCTTGGCCAAGGAGTCGCGAGGGCCTGGTTCGGTCGGAATCGAGGAGATGGCCTTGCCCACCACCAAGCGCATGCGCGACTCAACGAAGCGCAGCACGGCGAGACCTGCGCAGAGATCCTCCGCCGCAGCAGGGGGAATACGGCCCAGTTCCGCCAGCCGACGCAACGAGGGACCGGTCCCGCCGGGCGTGGGCAGAGCCTCGGCGGGAAGCCCTAAGGACAGGAATTGGGCAATGAATTCGGGATCGACATAGCCACCCCAGCCGCGTTTGAGGTGGTCGCGGCCGACGACGCTGTCTTCAAGCCTGCGGCGCATGGCGCGCACCTGGGCCGCACCATCGGCAGGGACCGGGGCGGCGACCGCGGCGGCGCGCAGCACGGCGGCTTGTTCTGTAGCGAAGTACAGGTCCCCTGCTACCGGGCGAGCGCGGACCATGGCCAGACGTTCCCACAGGTCGCGGGGTTCGGACCAGTACCGGGCGAAGGCGTCGGCAGTGATCACCAGTTCGCCCTGCTCGCCCCACGGGCGCAGGCGCGGGTCCAGGTCGAACAGTCGGCCTTCCTGGGACGAACGCCCAAGATCCTGGGCGATACGCGTCCAGAATTCGGGTCCGTCCTTGTCCGTGCGCGGGCACGCACCTCCCGCATCGCACACATAGACGATGTCGATGTCGGAGGCGTAGGACAGTTCAGCTCCCCCCAGCTTGCCCAACCCGAGCACGGCGAAACGCGTCGGCCGGCCCTTGTCCAGCGGCATGCCCCAGGTGCGCGACCGCGCCCCTACGGTGCGTGCAAGCAGGACTTGAAGCAGGGGTTCCGCCACCGCGCTCATCCGTGCGCCTACCGCATCCTGGCTGAGACCCTCGATGTCTTTTATCGCGATCGCTGCGGTCTCGCGGCCCAGGAGATGGGCCAGAGGCTCGGCCGGAGCGGTGATGCCTTGGGTGAGTTGGAGGGCTTCGGCAAACAGCGCGGTGGGCGGCGGCGCCCGCCGAGCGAGCAGGTCCATGATCTCGTCGGTCAGGCCGGGAGTCTCGACGCACAACTGGACCAGGAAGCTCGACCAGCCGCAGAAATCAACAATGAGGTTAAGGGCGAGAGGACGCGTCCCGAGCATTTCGAGGAAGGTCGCCCGTCCGCCCACCGCGCTGACAATGCGCAGTAGATTCTCCAGCGTCTGGTCCGGATCGGGGCTGTGCTGGAGGAGGTGCAGTAGCAACGGCAACAGCGCGGCCAGGGCGCGTTCGGTGCGGCTGCGGCTGAGCACGAAGAACGGCTCGACCGCGAGGGCGCGGACATTGGCCGCAGCCCGCCCCGGATCAGTGAAACCAACGCCGGCGAGCACCCGGGTGGCCAACGCTGGATCAGCCTCGCCGCTGACCAGCAGGGCGAGGATGCCGTCGCTGTCGCGGCTGCCTTCGAGGAAATGCCGCGCGACCACGGACCGGACCTCGGCCCGGGCCTGGGCGTGATGAAGGTCGAACGTCGCCAGCGCGCTGGCACCGGCATAGCCACTGCGCCGGGCGAGGTGGGTGCGGGCCGCGGCATCGCCGGGGATGTCGTGTTCCTGGCGGTTCTCCCACATCTGCAGCCGGTGCTCGATGGTGCGCAGCCAGGAATAGTGGCGGGCCAACACTTCCGCGTCAGCACGCGGCAGGGTCCCGCGGTCGGCGAGCAGACGCAGCGTGGGCAGGGTATCGCGGCGGCGCAGCTCGGGGTCGCGGCCGGCGAAGGCGAGCTGGAAGTACTGGACCAGGAATTCGATGTCGCGGATGCCACCGGCGCCGGTCTTGATGTTGGCGGACTCGGCCCGTTCCTCGATGCGGCGGCGCATCGAGCGTGACTCCTCCAGGTCCTCCCAGGCCGGGCTCTGGGGATAGACCCAGGTGGTGAGGTCGGCCATGAGCCGCGACCCCAGCGCCAGCGAACCGGCGATGGGGCGCGCCTTGATCATCGCCTGGCGCTCCCACGGGCGACCCACGGACCAGTAATAGTCCACCGTCTCGCGCCGTGACAGCACCAGCTCTCCGCGCTCGCCCTCGGGGCGCAGGCGCATGTCCACGCGGTACATCGGTCCGGTCTCGCCCGGTTCTTCAAGCAATCGGATCAGTTCGGCCCCAGTCCGACGGTACCATTCGTGGGCATCAAGATCGCCGACCGCGTCGCCGTGGTGCTCGTAGATCAGGATGAGGTCGATGTCGCTGGAGTAGTTCAGTTCGCGGCCGCCGAGCTTGCCCATGCCCAGCACCACCAAGCCAGGCGCGTCCGGGTGCGTCGGGGGTAGGGCCGGTCCGAAGCGGCCGCCAATCTTGGCCAACGCCTCATCAAGACAGGCCTGCACCACCACGTCGGTGATGTCGGCCAGTTCGCTGATGATCGCCGGCAGGCGCAGATCGCCGCTGAGGTCCCCCAGGGTGATGCGCAGCCAGTGCCGCGCCTTGAACCATTGGATGGCGTGCAGCCGGGCGGTGGGCGTGGTAAGGGTTGCGAGCAGTCCGTTGAGCGCATCGGCCAGGGTCCTGCGACCCCAGACCTGGCGGAAGGCGCGGCCCTGCAGGATGTCCCAGAAAAAGCCGGGGTGCAGCCGGGCAATGACGAACGCATACCGGCTGATGCCGCCAAGCCGCATGAGCAGGTCGAGGGCGAGGGGGTCGGCGCGCAGTTGGCGCAAAGCGGTGGCGACCTCGCCATTGGCATCGACGAAGTCCGCCAGGTCCGCCAGCCCCTGGGCGGGATCTGGCAGGTCGGGCGCGATCTCATCGGCCAGGGCGCAGACGTGGGCGGCATCTTCTCCGAAGTCGGCACAGATCCGGCGCTGCCAGGCGGTGGGCATGGTCCGCAGCATGGGCCGGTTGCGCCCAGGCCAAGGCCCCGGGTGCGACTTCTGGAGGCGCACTTCTGGGGGCGCGACCCCAGAGTTCGTTCTGGGGGTTGACCAGCCCCAGCGCCGCCACGATCTGGCGCACCATGCCCAAGCTTGCTTCCCGTGTTGGTCGCGTTGACGCCTCTGGCATCCGCAAAATCTTCGATCTTGCCAAGTCGCTCAAGGATCCGATTAATCTCTCCATCGGTCAGCCCGACTTCGATGTGCCTGAACCGGTGAAGGATGCGGCGGTGGCGGCGATTCGCGCCGGGCGCAACACCTACACCCAGACCCAGGGCATTCCCGAACTGCGCACCAATGTGTTGGCGGATGAACAGTTCTTTACCGGCCGCACCTGGGCTCAGGACGAGGTGCTCATCACCTCGGGCGTGTCCGGTGGCTTGTTCCTGGCCCTGCTCGCGCTGGTCGAAGACGGCGACGAGGTGCTGATCCCGGATCCATATTTCGTTATGTACAAGCACCTCGTGCGCCTGTTCGGTGGCACGCCGGTGTATGTCGATACCTATGATACCGGCTTCGCCCTTGATCCGACTGCGCTAGAACGGGCGATCACGCCCAAGACCAAGCTGTTGCTGCTGAACAGCCCGGCGAATCCCACCGGGCGCATCATCCCCAAGGACACCCTCACGGCGTTGGCCGCGGTCTGCCGGAAGCACGGCATCACCGTGATCAGCGACGAAATCTACCGCGCCTTCGCCTACGCGCCGATGACCTCGATGGCTGAGGTCTATGAAGATACCGTGGTGCTCGTGGGCCACTCCAAGAGCTTCGGCATGACCGGCTGGCGCCTTGGTTACGCCTGCGGTTCCAAGCCGGTGATCGAGGCCATGACCAAGGTCCAGCAGTACAGCTTCGTGTGCGCGCCGTCAGTTGCGCAGTACGGCGCGCTGGCCTGTCCCCAGGTGGACCTTTCCGGCCACATCGACAGCTATCGTCGCAAGCGTGACCTGATGGTGGGCATCCTCAGTGAGCGCTTCGAGTTGGCTCCTCCGGACGGCGCATTCTATCTTTGGGCCAAGGCGCCGGGCGGGATGACCGGCGACGGGTTCGTGGCCAAGGCCATCGCCAACAATTGCCTGATCATCCCCGGCTCGGTCTTCAGCGAACGCGCCAGCCACTTCCGCATCTGCTACACGGTGCCGGATGCGAAGCTCCAGCAGGGGGCCGAGTTGCTCTGCCGGCTGGCGGCGAGCTGATCAGCGCGCGCCCTGCCGGCGCAGCATGCCCGGCAGGGCCATGAGCATGAATACGCTGGCCGCACCTAGGCCGAGCATTGCCAGGGTGAAGAAGGTCATCTGGCTGCGGAGCAGGCCAAGCAGACCCGCCAGCATGCCGAGCAAAAACCAGGTCAGCATGGTAACCCCGATGGCCATGGCCAAGGGCGCGCGCCTGACGCGCAAAGACAGCCATAGGCATAGGCTCCAGAAATAGAACACGGTCACGACCGTGGACCAGAATGCGACCTCGTCGAAGGCGTTGGTCAGATCGCGCACCACGCGATCGGGATCGTCGCCCAGGGTCGTGGCGATGATCAGTCCAAGGCCGCCCAGGGACAATGCGGGGGCCAACGCTTTGGGCAGCGCCATGAGCTTGCGCCGGATAAGTTGGGCCGGTGTCACCGGCAGCATCAGCAAACCGTCAAGCGTCTGTTCGCGGACCTCGACCGCGAGTAGTCGGGCGAGCATCGCGCCGGTTTCGATCACGACCCAGATCAGCGCATAGATGAAGGCGCCCATGCCGAGTTGGCGCCACTCATGTTCCGAATCCGGCCGCCACCAGATGGCGATCATGCCGGCAATCACGGCCAGGCCGAGCAATCGAAACAGTGTGCCCCAGCGCCCGCCGCAGGTCAGGTGGTAATCTTTCCAAGCGATGGCTCCCAGCCCAGTCGGTGGACGGGGCAGACCCAGCACCCGGCGCCAGCGCAGCCGGCTGCGCAGAGGGGTGCCAGCCGCTGGGGTCCCGTCCTGGGCGAAGCGGTCGAAGGCCAGCCACGCGAGCAGAAAACTGATGATCCCACCGACCACACCCGCGATGGCTTGGCTTCCGATCACGCTGCCGTCCCAACCGGTGGAAAGCCCGGTGCCGAGTCGGTGAATGATGCCCCACTCGGTCACCTGCTGGCCGCCGGCGGCCAGCAATTCCCAACCCTCGACATGGCGCAGCCCCTCGCCCAACCACGGCGGGATTGCGAACAGCAGCAGGTGCAGCACCAGGAACAGTTTACCGGCAGCTTGCAGGGTTGCACATATGGTCGAGCACAACAGACCGAGGCCGCACAGCAGCACCGCATGCGCCGACACCGCCACTGCACTGGCCAGCACCTGATTCAGGGTCACGCCACCCAGGGTCACCGCCAGCACAGCGAAGGGCAGCACGCAGGCCGCCAGGATGAGCGCGTCGCACAGCCTCGCGGCGCCCTTGCCGAGCAGGATCGACACGGGTGAGAGCCCGGCCAAGCGCATGAGACCGAGGGTGCCTTCCTCTTTTTCTTCGGTGATCGCCGAGGTGAAATGACTGAAGCCGAACAGGGTGAAGAACATCACGGCGGTCCACGACACGATGGTCAGCAGATCTTTGCCGGCGGCGCCGCGCCAGCTCATGTCGGCCTGCTGCCATACCATGAGCAGGAGGATCGTGCCCAGCGCCAGGCGCAGGCCGTGACCGCGCCATGACCGGCTTTCGATGCGCAGCGCGCGATTGAGCAGGGCGAAGGTGGCCCCTGCGTTCACGAGCGCACCCCGGCGGTAGTCAGCGACATGAAGGCTTCGTCCAGGCGGCGCAGCTCGGCGCGGAAGTCCTCGACCCCGGCTTCGGCTGCCGCCGCCAGCAGCGGCGCGGTGCTGGCGCCTGCGGCCAAGGCCAGGCGGAAGCGGTTGGCGTTGTCCGGATCTATCGCGCAGGCGGTCACGCCCGGCACCGCCGCCAGACGCTCCGCCAGCCCAGCAGGCTGGGTCACGGTCAGCACCACGCTGCGCCCGCCGTCATCGCCGGTGGTCTTCAAGAGATCCGCCACCGGCCCGGAATACTTCACTGTGCCGCGGTCGAGGATGGTGACCCCATCGCACAGGTCGCCCAACTCGCTGAGGATATGCGACGAGATGAACACCGTCTTGCCCATGCGCTTGAGCTCGCGCAGAATGTCCATGAGCTCGATGCGTGCGCGCGGATCCAGGCCCGATGCCGGCTCGTCCAAGAGCAGCAGGTCGGGATCGTGGATCAGCACCCTGGCTAAACCCACGCGCTGCTGCATGCCGCGGGACAGGCCGCGAATGAAGTCATCGGCCCGCGCCGCCATATCGACCAGTGCCAGCACATCGCCGATGGTGCGGTCGCGTTCGGCGTGCTTCTGGCCGTAGGCAGCGGCGAAGAAATCCAGGTATTCGCGCACTGTCATCTGGCGGTACGTGCTGAAATGGTCGGGCATGAAGCCCAGCCGCCGGCGCACCGCCCCGGGATGGCGCACGCAGTCCTCGCCGAACACCTCGACCGAACCACGATCCGGGGTGAGCAGCGTGGCGATGGCCTTGAGCGTGGTGGTCTTGCCCGCGCCATTGGGCCCGACGAATCCATGAATGGTGGCGGCCGGCACGGTGAAACTCGCCCCGCACAGCGCCGCGCTGCCTTTGAAGCTGTGCCCCAAACCTCGCACCTCGATGGCATGGGTCATGGGGTGTCCCCCTGGGAGCGCGGCCGGCCCGGCCGCTCGAGCGATTGCCTCCAAACAGCGCCCGAGCCGGGCGCGCTCCCAGGATCGATCATGGTTTGTCCTCTGCCTCCAGGTCAAAACGGTACAACACGCGCCCCTCTTGCCGACCCAACCCCGGCACCGCCCAAGCAGCGGGCGCCTCAGCGGACAAGAATAAGATCATGCGCTCAGCCGTCGCATCCGCCGGCAGGCACCAAGCCATGGCCAGTTGAGGGCAGGCATCCCACATGGCCGATAGTTCCATGCGGTTGTAGTTCGATCCACGCTGCAACAATTCGACGCGCGTTTGCCAGCGCGGCTGTAGCGGCAGACGCAACCCTGCGCCCTCGCGTTCGAGATCCGCCACCAGCTCACCCTTGGCCAACCAGCCTGCGCTCACCGTCAGCCCGGTGGGCAAAGTCACGCGCAGAGCCTCGCTCCCACCCGACACCGCCGGCATGGTCGGCCCACGCCGCATCGTCGCGTGGAGCCAATGCCGACTGGTAAACAGCGGCACCTCGCTGACGAACACCGCCTTCGGTCCCATACTGATGGCGCCGTCCACGCGCTCATTGAGCGTGCCGCTGGCATAGAGGTCGCTACCGGTCCCATGGGCCACGGTGAGATCGCCCGAGGTGGTGACGAAGCTCGATCCGATGGTGGTCACCACATAACGATCCGTGCCGCCATGGCGGGCGATGGCGAGGGAGCGGGTGACGGTGGCCTCGCCATAACCGCGGCGGCCGATCAGGGCCAGAGCCACGGTGGTCACTACCACCAGCCCCAGCACCGTGCCATAGACTAGCGGCCACGCCGCACGGCGGCGGCCCAGCCACCACGGGCCCAACGCAACCGCGAGGACAAACGCCACCAGCACCAGGCTGATGGCCACCCAATTATGATTGGCCTGCACCACCGAGCCGAACCCGCGTAGCATGGTTTGCACCGCATCATCACCATGGGACGGTTCTTTCACCTCGGGGGGAGGGGGGAGCAACCCGCGCGCCTCACCCAGGTCTGCGTTCGTTGGGCGCAGCTGCCCAGCACCAGCATTGGCCAGCAGATCGTCTAGCCCGGTGGGCCGCGCCACGCGCCCGTCCCGCCCACGGAGCAGCCACAGTTCCCCACCACCGCGCACCCACATGGCGCAGGCCTCGCGCTGGCCGGCAGTCCACGCCGGATCGTGGTCAAGCAACAGGATGCCAAGGCCATCCCAGGCGGCCGGATGGGCTGGAAACAGTTCATCCGGGAGCACGCTGACTCCGCTGGCGGGGCGCATGCCGCTCTCGCCCGCGGCCACGGTCTGGAGCCCGGCAACGCGCGGTTGGCTCAACTCGCTCGAACCGCCGCGCCAGGACAGGGTGAAGGCTTTCTCATGGCGCTGGACCCAGGGCGTGAAACGCAGCCAGCGCGTCGTGCCCGGCGCAACGTAGACAGGCAACACCCACGGAGCTCCATCGCGGCTGAAGGTCCCTGCGGACAACTCCACCATCCCATCAAATGGTGACGGCCCCGGTTGCTCGACCAGGATCGCCAGCGGATTGAAGCGATCGCCCACCACCGTCCCGGCAAAGCCCCAACGCACCTCGCGCACCTCCAGCGCCGGCAGGGAACAGCACAACACGAGCAAAGCGACGAGGGCCTTCATGGAGTGCCGACCCTGACCCTTAGGCGCCCCGACGCAACCAGCGGTCGGCATTCCGCAGGCAATACCAGCGCAGGGCGAGGTAGTGCAGGGGTTGGAGGAGGCACCAAAGGATGACCGCGTTGCGGCCAGATTTTTCATCGTGCCACTGAATGCCCTCGGTTTCATTCATCGCAGGCAGCAGTATCGGGGATGCGCCCAGGAGCGTTACAACAACTGAGTCTTCGATTTCATTGAAAGCCATCTTTCCGATGATGGCGCACAGCAGTGGCAGGCCGAGGCCGATGAACAACACGGTACCCAGGGCCATCATGACCGCCCAGGCCCGGCGATGGATCGTCAGGCCGACGATCATCGCCGTCCAGCCGGTGATGGCCGGGATGAGCAGGGTTGCAGCCACGGTAAGTGGGCCGATCCACTGTCTGTGCCAACTATTAGTTCGCGCGAGGTCCGGCAGGAGGTGGTCATCAAACAAGACGCGTAGCGCCACCACCACGCCCAGTATGACCAGACACGACAGGTGCAATCGGCGCAGCCCCGCCGCCTTGTCACGCACGATGTCCCGGGGCCGCAACGGCGTGGTCAGCAACACCGCCAGGGTCTGGTCAGCGCGCTCACCGCTGAAGGCTCCAGCAGCCTTGACCGTGATCACCAGTATGGTGGCGACCATCACCAGGCAGGTCATCACGCCGGCGGTCTGGCGCATGTGGTTGCCGCCGGCGATCATGCCCAGCAGCACCAGGATCAGCAGCGGCAGCGACCAGCGCACCAGATAGCGCCAGTTGGCCAACGAACGGCCCTGGACCTCGCGCCATTGCACTGGCCGG
>JBILDK010000503.1:0-2640 GCA_044352625.1 Planctomycetota bacterium | reverse complement strand
CTGGCCCAGGAATGGGCCGTAGGGCTGGAGGCCGCCGGCCGGCGCCAGCGCTATGCCCGGCTGGCGGCGGTGGCGGCGGAACACGGCGCGCCGGTGGTGGTGACCGCCCACCATCAGGACGACCAGGCTGAGACCATCCTCATGAACCAGATGCGCGGGGCCGGTCCCGATGGCTGGCGCGGCATCGCCCCGTGCCGCCCGTTGGCGGAGGGTGTCGCGTTGGTGCGTCCGCTGCTGGCGGTGCCGCGGGCGGCACTGCGCGCGTACGCCACCGCTGCGGCGCTGCCGTGGCACGAGGACGCCAGCAACGCCGACCGGGCCTATCGCCGCAATCTGCTGCGTCAGCAGGTGCTGCCGGATCTGGAACGGGCCTGTCCCGGGTTCACCGCCGCGCTGCTCGATCGCGCTGGACGGGAAACCCAGCTCGCCCGATCCGAAATCGCCGCCATCGCCCTGGCTCCGGTTGCAGCGGATGGCCTGGACTGCGCCACGTGGCTGGCCGCGTCGCCGGCGATTCAGCGCCGGATGCTGGCCGATTGGTGCCGGAGACTCGGCATCGAGGTGGATCGCCACCGCCTCGGCCGCCTCGCCGATCTCGTCCGGGGTGCCCCCGACCGCCGCCTGCGCCTCGGCCCGTGGCTGTTCCTGCGCCGCGCCCACAAGGTGACGGTGTCCCAGGTGTGATTCTGCGACCCCCGGACTTCCGGACAGGGGCGATGACAGTTCCACGATTGCAGCCCGTGACGATCTCCAGACCATGCCGCCCCCATGAGCACCACCACCGCTGTCATTCTCGCCGCCGGCATGGGCAAACGCATGGGGTCCGACCTCGCCAAGGTCCTCCATCCGCTCGCCGGCCGGCCCCTCGTCGCCCACGTTCTTGACACCTGCCGCGCGGTCGGGGTGGAGCAGAACGTGGTGGTGGTGGGCCACCAGCGCGCCCAGGTCGAGGCCGCCGTGGCCGGATGGAAGCCGGCCTGCGTGCTCCAGGACCGTCAGCTTGGCACCGGCCATGCGGTGCGCGTGACCGAGTCCGCGGTGACCGGCGACGTGGTCCTGGTGCTGTGCGGCGACTGTCCGATGACCCCGGCCACGTTGCTGCGCGCGCTGCTCGCCAAGCATCGCGCCACCGGTGCCGCCTGCACCGGGGTGGCGGCGCGCATGGCCGACCCCACCGGCTACGGACGCATGGTGACCGATGCCAACGGCCGTTTGCTCAAGATCGTCGAACACAAGGACGCGGACGACGCGATCCGGCGCATCGACTTGATCAACAGCGGCATCTACGCCTTTGATCGCGCGCACCTGTTCCGCTGCCTGGCGAACGTCAAACCCAACAACGCCCAGGGCGAATACTACCTGACCGACGTGGTCGGCATGCTCGCGGGCGAAGGTCGCCCGGTGGAGTTGGTCACGACCGAGGACGTTGCTGACGTACTCGGCATCAATACCCCCGCCGATCTTGCCCAGGCCGAGCGCCTGTACGCCGCCCGCCACGCGCAAACCGCTGGCGCCGCGAGCAACCGCCCCTAATTTCCCGCCCTTCACCCTCCACCGCGTCGCACCCCGACGACCGGACGACCGGACGACCGGACGACCGGACCACATCAGAAGGTTCCCCATGGCCATCAAGGTCCACTACGAGAAGACCGCCAAGCTCGACCCCATCAAGAAGAGCACCGTCGCCATCATCGGCTACGGCAGCCAGGGCCATGCCCACGCGCAGAACCTGCGCGACAGCGGCGTCAAGGTCGTGATCGGCGCGCACAACGCGAGCAGCGACACCGCCAAGCTGGCCAAGAAGCACGGCATGCCGGTGCTGCCGGTCGCCGATGCGGTCAAGTCCGCCGACGTCATCATGTGCACCATCCCTGACGAGTTCTTGCCCGACGCCTACGCCAAGGACATCGGACCGAACCTCAAGGCCGGTGCGATGCTCATGGTCGCCCACGGCTTCAACATCCACTTCGGCTTCGTCAAGCCGCCGAAGAACATCGACGTGTGCATGATCGCCCCCAAGGGCCCCGGTCACACCGTGCGTTCCGAGTTCGAGAAGGGCGGCGGCGTGCCCTGCCTGGTCGCCGTCCACCAGGATGCCACCGGCAAGGCCCTCAAGCGTGCCCTGGCCTACGGCAACGGCGTCGGCGGCGCCCGTGCCGGCATCATCGAGACCACTTTCAAGGACGAGACCGAGACCGACCTGTTCGGCGAGCAGGCCGTGCTCTGCGGCGGCCTGAGCGCCCTGGTCAAGGCCGGCTTCGAGACCCTCACCGATGCGGGCTACCCGCCCGAGATGGCGTACTTCGAGTGCATGCACGAGGTCAAGCTGATCGTCGACCTGATGTACCAGGGCGGCCTGTCGTACATGCGCTACTCCATCTCGAACACCGCGGAATACGGCGACTACGTCACCGGCCCCAAGATCGTCACCCCCGCCACCAAGAAGGCGATGGCCAAGATCCTCAAGGACATCCAGTCGGGCAAGTTCGCCAAGGCCTTCCGCGCCGAGTGCGCCGCGGGCAAGCCGTGGATGAACAAGATGCGCGCCAACGAGCCCAAGCACCAGATCGAGACGACGGGCCGCGATCTGCGCAAGATGATGAAGTGGATCAAGTCCACCGAAATCCGGAAGTAAACGCG
>JBILDK010000502.1:0-2643 GCA_044352625.1 Planctomycetota bacterium | reverse complement strand
CTGAAGACCTGGTACGGGTCCACCGACAAGCCTGGTAGCGGCTACCTGTCGGCGTTCTCGAAGGACAGCGAGATCGCCAGGGCCGGCTACTACGCCGTGACCCTGGCAGACTACGGTATCCGCGCCGAGATGACCGCCGCACCGCGCAGCGGCATGCTGCGCTTCACCTTTCCCGAACACGCCCAATCGCGCATCCAAATCGACCTGGCCCGGCGCGTTGGCGGTACGTCGCTGCACCAGGAGGTGACGGTCGTCGACGATCACGCCATTGAGGGCTTGATGGTGTGCACGCCGGACGGCGGCGGTTGGGGTCACGGCCACGGGAAGGCCACCTACACCGTTTTTTTCCGCGCCGAGTTCAGCCAGCCCCTGGCCACCGTCGGGGTGTGGAGCGCCACTCTGCCGCCGGGACCCCATCGCGATTCCCTGGATAAGCGGGAATTCATTGCAGCCTGCGAAAATGCCGCGGTGCTGCCTGGTTGTCGCGAAAAAATTGGAGAACACCTAGGTTTCTATGTTGAATTCCCGACCACGGCCGGACAGGTCGTGCTGATGAAGGCGGGTATTTCTTTCGTCAGCATTGCCGGAGCGCGCGAAAACCTGGCCACCGAGATCCCCGCCTGGGATTTCGAGGCGCTGCGCGCCCAGGCCCGGCAGGCGTGGGCCCAGGCTCTCCGGCGCATGGCCATCGAAGGCGGGACCCGTGACCAGCGCGTCGCCTTCACCACCGCCCTCTACCACGCCCTGCTCGATCCGCGCATCTTCGCCGACGTCAACGGCGACTACCCGGGTGGCGATGGCAAGCCCCGGCGCGCCACCGGTTTCACCAAGCGCACCATCTTCAGCGGCTGGGATGTCTACCGCAGCGCCTTCCCCCTGCTCACCCTCATCGCTCCGGACATGGTCACCGACATGATCAGTTCCATGGTCTCGTTGGCGGAGGAGAACGGCACCGGGCGTTTCGACCGCTGGGAGTTCCTCAACGCCTACTCCGGCTGCATGAACGGCCATCCGGCGGTGACCGTGCTCAACGACGCCCACGCCAAGGGCCTGACCGGCTACGACGTGGCCAAGGCCTATGCCTGCGCGGTGAAGACCTGCCCGAAGCCCGGCAGCCGGAACGACGGCGCGCTGGCGGGCACCCTTGAGGATGGCATTGCCTGCTGGAACCTGGCGCAATTCGCTGGCCGGCTCGGCAAGGCGGACGAGGCCAAGGCGTATGGGGAGCAGGCCCTGAACTACCGCGCCTTGTTCGATCCCCAGCAGGCGTGGACGTATGATGCCAAGGGAACGGATGCCCATGCCGGCTGGCAGGGCTGCTTCCGCACCCGGGATGGCAAGGGCGCCTGGATGCCGTGGGAAGGCTTGACCTCCCACCAAGGCTGCGTCGAGGGCACGGTGCTCCAATACAGTTTCATGGCGCCCCACGACATATCCGGTCTCATTGGCCTGCATGGCGGATCCGAGCTGTTCGTGGCCAAGCTGAGCGAGTTCTTCGAGCGCACGCCCCCGGTCAGCGACTGGAGCGGCCCCGGTCGCAAGGGCAGCAATGAGCTCGTCTCGGCGTACTACAACCATCCCAACGAACCCTGCCACCTCACGCCCTTCCTGTTCAACCGCGCCGGGGCCCCTTGGCTGACCCAGCGCTGGGTGCGGGCCATCGAGGCGGCATATACCGCCGGTCCCGAGGGTCTGTGCGGCGATGAGGATGTGGGCCAGATGTCGGCGTGGTTCGTCCTCGCCGCCAGCGGCCTGCACCAGGCCTGCCCCGGCGACACCCGCTATGAGGTCTTCACCCCGCTGTTCGACCGCCTCACCTTCAACCTGGCGGAGGGCCGGAGCTTCACCGTCACCGCCCACAACAATACCCCGGACAACGTCTACATCCAATCGGCGATGCTCAATGGCAAGGCGCTGGAGCGGTGCTGGATCGACCACCAGGACATCGTCGCTGGCGGCACGCTTGAAATGGTCCTTGGACCGCAGGCGAATCAGAACTGGGGGCGATGATCCACCAAGCATGGGCGACGGAGGAGCCTGCGGATGGCTGACATCACAGGATCCGAGCGTTGCTGATTTCCACCACCGCCGCGCAGAATCTCTCCTTTTCTATCGCATTTTGGAGGATCTCGGTGGCATCCGGACCCATCTCCGTCACGACTCATGGAGACGACGGTGCCGATCGGGCATTGAGATCGCGCCGCAGCGAATCGATGAGCTCCTCCACGGGCGGCACGTATTGACGTTCCTCCGGAGAGAGAGCCTCGATTTGGGTCGCATACCAGGAGCGGATCTCGGCCTCCAGCGCCGCATCAATGGCACCATCTGCAGCAGCGACGTGGGATCCGAGCGGGATGGGCTCGGGCCGCTTCCGGTTCGATGCCTGCAGCAAAAGATCAAGTTCATTCTGCCGTTGAATGAGGACATTCTGCTGTGCCAGCCAGGCGGCCATCTCCACCCGTTGCCGGGCATGGGAGCGCACCTGATCCCGGCCGCTGAGGCGCTCCTTTTGGTCCGCTTCAGGTGGTCGCTTGGGGCGTATGATCGAAACGCCCCAGTCACCGTTTCCAGCAGGATCAGGCTCGGTATTGGCCAAAGACAGCAGCCACGCAGGTTGGTGCCAAGCCATCTTCACAGCCGGAA
>JBILDK010000079.1:0-9130 GCA_044352625.1 Planctomycetota bacterium | reverse complement strand
CGACCTGCTTCCACTGGGCCACCATGCGTTTTTCGCTGATCGCGCTGTCGAAACGCAGGGCCTTCCCGTGCCCGTCGCCGGGTGCGGTCAACCACTGGATGCCGAGGCCGTCCGGCTGATCCCAGCCCAGCGGCCGGGTGGCGGCGGTGGGATCGGCGCGCTCCAGATCGCCATTGAGCACCAACGCCTCGGCGGCCGTGAGCAGGCCACTCGCCACTACCGCGATGATCAGTTTCATGGCGCCTGCCCCGCCAAGGCCTGGAAGTAGCTGCCGACCATCTCCTCGTAGCCCGCGGGCACCCGTTCGCTGCTGGCCTGAGACAGGTCCTGGCGCAGGCGTTTCGGCAGGCGCGAGCGCTCCTGCTGGAGGCGGGTGGTGGCGGCCACCGTCTGGCGCGCCTCGCCCAGGGTGTCGAGGGCGGCGGTGTGGGCGGTGCGGATGGCGCGGATGTCGAAACGTGCCGCTGCTGCCTCGACCGATGCCATGGCTTCGATGGCAGTTTCAACATCGCCGCTGGGCAGGCGTTGGGCGCGCAGGGTCAACGCCAGGGCCTCCGCCTGCTGACGGATGAGCTGTTGTTTACCGGCGAGGCGTTGCAGCGCTTGTTCGATGGCAGGTGGTGGCGTCGGTCCGCGCAGACCCTCCTGATCGAATCCGCTGCGCTTGCCGCCGCCGGTCGCCCCACCGCCGGATTCGCGGCTGGAATCCTTGACCGAGCCGCGTTCGAACGGCGTCTGGTCGAGGCGTGTCGGGGTTTCCTGCCCGCCCTTGCCCACCGCCTCGTCCTGCACCATCTGGCCGCTGGACCGGCCGTTGCGGCCCTCGCCGCTGCGCCCGCCGACCTCGTTCTGGTTGGGCAGCACGTTGCCGGTGATGCCCTTGGCGCTCATGTTCGAGATCGGCCCGTCAACGGCGGTCCAGCCCGCGCCCTTGTCGATCGAATCCATCCACTGGCTGGTGACATCCTGGATGTCCTCGGTCATCGCTTCCTCCTGGTCGAGCAGATCGCCGACGATGTCCTCCAACTCTTTTGGCAATTCCACGACCGCCACATCAGCCGGCTGAGCGGTGTCCTCTTGCAACCATTTAAACTTGTCCGGCGCATCACTGAGCCATTTCTCAAGATTGTTCACCAATTCCTTGGCATTTTCGATGCCCATCTGCTCTTTGGGCACGGCGATCTCGACGTTCTTGCCGTCGAGCGCGTCAGCGGCGAGTTTGATGTCCTGCCATACCACATTGAATTCGCCCGACTGGCTGGCATCGCTGAAATCCTGGGGGGGATTCTTGGAGAAGTCGGTGAGCTTTTCTTCCAGAAACTTTGCCCAGGCATGCTCGGACGCAGCGAGGTCGCCAAGGATTGCGTGGTCCGCATCGGTGAGGTCGGCATTGCCCGCCGCCGCCAGGGTGCGGGAGCGTTCAAGGATACGCTCCTGGTCGGCGATGAAACGGTCGAGGCCGTCCGCCAGCGCGCTGATGCGGGCGCGGTCCTGGGCCTGGTCCGCGTTGGTGGAGGACGTAACGGTGCGCTCGGGCGAGGGGCGCTGGTCGGCCAGGCTGCCGAGCAGCGCGGTGAGCCGCGCGATGGCGTCGTCCTGCCGCGCCACCGTGCTGCTCAGTAGCGCCTCTGGATCGGTGGCATTGGCCAGGGTGCGCACCGCATCACGTACACCGGGCATCAGCGTGCCGATCAGCGGCGCAAGGATCGCCACGGTCGGACCATCGCGCAGCGCATCGAACGCAGCCGCGGCCTTGGCGCCGCTGACGCGGGCCACCTCTTGGCTGTCGGCGATGGCGACGCCCTGTTTTCCCAGAGTTTTGAGCCGACGCAGATCGTCGAGATTGGCCCGCGCATTCGCGCTCACCCCGCGTGCGCGCACTTGCTCGGCCAGGCACTGCTTGAGCAGTGCGAAGGCTGCGCCGCGCGGATCGCCATCGGCCAGGCTCAGTTCGGTGGCGGCGCGCACACGCAGCACCATCGGTGCCGACCGGCCTTCTTGTCCATCCGCGAGCGGATGACGGTCGCGGGCCACCGCCTGCACGATGTAGCTGTGCCCACCCAGAAACACGGTCGGATCGATGGTGAGCTCGTAGGTTTCCGCCGCTGCGCGCAGCCCGGGTGGGCCGCGATAGCGCCACGCCTTGACCTCACGCGTGCTGGCCTCGTCGGCGCTGTCGTGGACACGGATGACCATGTCCTGCAACCCGCGATCATCCTGGGCGGTGACGCTGAGCGGGATCACCGATCCGGGGGTGACGAAGCGGTTGGCCTCGCCGCCGCGCAGGGACGCGGTGGGGGCGGCGTCGCGGTCGAGCACCACCTCGCCACGGGCGATGACCAGGGCCGGAGCGCCATCGCGGGCGGGGACCTCCAGTCGATAGGCGCCAGCCGAGGTCACGCGCGCGGTGGCGGAGCCGTCCGCGAGGTCCACCTCGGCGCCCGGCAGGATCCAGCGCGCCGCCGCAACCGCCGGTTCGCACACCACTGCGAGTTGTACCTGCGCCCCGGGCAGGACGGTGAGTTGCGCCGGCGGGCCGGGCAGTTCGACCGGATCCAGCCCGACGTACTCCGGCCCGCTCACGATGAAACGCGCCGTGGTCAGGCGCGGTGGCGGCACCACCGCCACCGCCAAGGACCGCGACCAGGAGCCGGCGGCGAGGGCGCGCAGGCTGAGGGCGCGGCGCACCTCCGGCAGCACCGCCTGCCAGGTGCCCTCGGCAGTGCGGGTCAAGGCCACGGTCTCGGCCCCGTCCACGGATTCGGCGGGCGCGGTGAGGCCCTCGCCGCGCACCAGCACCGGGGTCAGGCCGGGATCGAGGGTGCCGCGATCCACCGCAGCCAGTCGCACGGTGATGGTGACCGTGGCCCCCTCCGCCACACTGATACGCTGTTCGGGAGTGAGCGTGATCAGCACGTTGCCCAGGGGCGGTATGTCGGCCAGGGGCCGGGTCAGGCGGGCGAAGGTGTTGTCCGCATGGTCAGGCCAGAACTGCGCGTAGCCGCCCCAGGCGACGGCCGCCGCCAACACGCCGCCCAGCCACCAGCCCAGGCTGCCCAGGTGCAGCAGTCGCCCCCATGGGGGGGTCGCCAGGGCGAGACGGGCATTGGTCACAGTGCCCCCGACCAGGCTGCGCTCGATCCCGGTCATGGAACTGAACTGGTAGGCGTTGATCAGCGCATTGTCCTCACGGCCAAGGGCGGCCTCGACCGCCAGCGCGGTGCGCTCGGCCGAGATCCGGCGCAGCGGCCAGAGATGCACCACCACGCCGCGCCCGAGCAGGATCAGACAGCCCAGAGCGGCAACCAGGCGCAGCGCCGCAGGCAGGTGGGCAAGATGGTCGGCGAGGCACGCCGCCAGGGCCAGGGCCAGGACCGGGGCAAGCGTATGGCCGAGCGCAGCCACCAGCCCAGCGGCCTGGATGCGGCGACCGATGCGGTGCAGAGCCGGGGCGATGGCGTCGGTCATGGCGCGAGTTCCAGAAGGCCGTCAGTGATGGTCGCGGCCCACAGCCGCGCCGAGGTGGTGACGGTGGGCAGACCGGCCGCCGTGGGACTGATCCCGCGCAGCAGCGTGGCGCGGGCCGCCAGCATCAGGCGGTCGTCGGAACCGCAGTGCCAACGCAGAATTTCCAGATGCCACGGCTTCTGGTCGCCGTTGGTGGCCCCACCCTGGCGATAGAGCAGGGTGAGGGTGTCGATGCGCGGTGAGGCGCCCTCGCGCCAGACGCCAAGCAGGCGGCGGTCGTCGAAGAAGTCCTTGGTCTCGGCCAGGGCCTCCGCCATACGCGCATGCAGCGCCGGATCGGCCTCGGGCCAGCCCGCCACCAGCGTGGTGCCCCGGCGCAGAGCGAGAAACATGCGGGGTTCAAGTGGGGTGGCGATGGCGAAGCGGCCCGGATCCCTGGCACGGACGGTAAGCACGGTCAGCGCATCCCAGGCCACCGCCGCGAATTCATCGGCGGGCCCATCGGTCAGATGGACCGTCACCGCCGTGGTGGTCGCGGCGGCCTGATCGCTGAAGCGCACACAGGTCGGATAGACCAGCGCCGCCAGGGTGGTGCCGTTCTCGCCCTGCTGCTTCGCGGGAATCACCAGCTTGCGCCGCTCACCGGGATCGCCCAGGGGATCCGGATCGGCGGCGCGGGTCTCGACCACCACGCTGGTGGCGTAAAGACGCCCGGTGAGGGTGGTGCCGTCGCCAAGCGCCACCGCAGCGCGGAAAGTGCGCAGCGGATAGGGCTCGCCGAACTCCTCGCGCACGGTGCGGCCAGGCTCGGGCATACGCATATGCCGACGCAATTCCTCGGTCTCGGGAATCAGGCGCAACTCGCCCAGTTGGGCGAACGCCAATGTGTGTAGCGTGATCCCATCGTGAAACCGGAATACCGCTCCGTTCGCAGGGCTGATGCGCCCTGCCAGGACGGTGCCATCCGACAGTTGCACGCTGCCGGGCCGGCCTTCGACCGCACCAGCGATGGCCGCAAGGCTGAGCAGTCCACCCACCACCCACCACCCACCACCCACCGTCTTCGTCATGTCAGATGCCTCCGCCGCCGCGCCCACCATCCCCAGGTGAGGAGGCCGAGCAACGCCGCCGGATACCACCAGCCGCCGGCCAGCGGGGTTTCGCTGGGCACGGTGCTGCCGGCCAGGGTGGTACTCAACGCCGCGAGCACGTGCTCCGCCTCGGCCTCGGGAGCGTAGGTTCCGCCGCCGGCGCTGGCGACGCGGGCGAGCATGGCGTGATCAACGCTGAGCCGCGCTCCTTCGCCCAGGGCCGGGGTCACCAGCAGCGTGCGCTGCATGGTCTCGGCTGGGCGTTGCTCGCGTTCGGCGCTCAGGCGAAAGCCCCAGGCGCCGCGCGCCTCCAGGTGCAACCGTGCGCGCCTCGCCCCAGGCACACCGCTTTCCGGGGCAGGCTCAAGCGTCAGCGGCGCGGTCGTGCCGTCTGGCGCCGTGAGCGTCGCCGCCATGCGCAGGTCGTCGCCTGCGGTAGGGATGATGGTGGCCATGGCCGTATCGCCTGGGCGGTAGCGCTCACGGTCCCACTCCACCCGTACCAGGGTGCCCTGGTCGCCGGTGGCGGCGAGGTGGCGCACGAACTGGCGCCAGAAGCGTCCAAAGGCCGGGCTGCCGCGTCCGAGCCGGTCCAGGGTGTTGCTGGCGATGCACGCCACCCGGCCACGACCATACGGCATCACCGCCACCAGCGGCGCGGCCCGACCATCATCGGCGGCGACGAGCAGCACCGTGGCCCCGGGGCGCAGCGGGCCGAGGCGATTGAGGCTCTCGACGGCGGCCGAGGTGCCCAGGGCTTCGGCCAGGCCCGCCACCGCAGGATGGCCGTGGGCCGCGACCGGCACCGTCACTGGGAACACCCCCCGGGCGAGGGCGTCGGCGCCGGGCTCGGCCACCAACAGCGGGGCGAGGGCACTGCCGGCATAGCCACCCGCGCCAAACGAGCGTTCACCGCCGAGGAACACCGCCGCTCCACCCTGTTCGACATAGGCCGCAAGGGCCGCCTGCTCGGCTGCGGTCCAGGCGCTGGCGGCGAACGAGCCCACGACGATCACGCCGTAGCGGCGCAGACCGGCCGGATCGCTGGGAAAACCCTGGGCCAGGGCCTCGTCCCCGGCGATGCGGTCGCCCTGGAGGGTCGAGCGGTCGCCGGCGCTGCGACTGGCGAGGGTGCGGAACAGTGCGGTGAAGGTCAGGCCGCCATCGCGCGCCAGCTCCTGGCGCAGGGTCTTGAAATCGAGGCCCAGCTCGCGGGTGAAATACAGCACATGCAGGCTTTGCTCACGCACCTCGACCACCGTCTCTTGCTGGTTGTCGAGCTGACTGGCCTCGCCCGGCAGCGCCGCCACACGCAGACGCAGGCGCACGCTGCCGGCCTGGGCCCAGGTGCGCGTGAATGCCATCTGGGCGCGGCCATTGCCCAGGGCCACCGCTTGGCTCGCCACCTCGCCCCAGGCTCCGTCGCGCCATTCATCAAGCGCCAACGGCACCGCCGCCAGTCCGGCACGGAAGGCCGCGCTGGTCCAGGTGGCGGCCACCTCCACGCGCAGCGTGGCGGCGAGATTGACCTCGACCGCGGCCGGGATCTCGACCGTGCCCAGGGCGAGATTGTCAGGCTTGTCCCCGGGACCGGGGCCGATGCCGATGATCGACAGCGGCACACCTGGCGGCTGGTCGAGCACGAACGCCTCATCGCCGCCGTCGGTAAGGGCGACCACGCCGACGCACCCGGCCAGACGCGGTTCGCGCCCGACCCCGCGCAGCACCACGCCGGGATCACCCGGCCGTTCGCCCGCGGGCAAGGTGCTGGGCACCCTGTCGCGCAAGCGAGTGTCGAAGGCCAGCTCTTGGACTACGATTCCGGCGGGCACGCTGGCGCGGATCTGCGCGCTCACGGCCTGGGCCCGGACCAGGCGCGAACGCCCGGTGCCATCCATCACGTCCATCGAACCCGAGGTGTCAACCAGCACCGCCAGGGTGCCCGTGAGCGGACGTTGCCCGAGATGGCGCAGGCGCGGATCGAACAAGGCGAGCGCGAGCAGCCCCGCCACCAGCGCCGCCGGCAGCCAGCAGGCCAGCGCGGCGCGCGTGCCCAGACGCAGGCGCAAGCGGCGCAGCAGCCAGACCAGCGCTACCACCGTGGCCAGCAGCACCAGCGCCAGGGACACCGGTGGCAGCAGTGGCGACCACAGCACGGACCAGGCAGACTCAGTCATGGGTGCGCACCTTCACGGCGGAGTTGCTGCCCAGCCAGCTCTCGACCGCCCACACCACCAGCGCCGCCAGCACCAGCCACAAGAACAGGTCGCTGCCGCGCCTGACCGCCTTCCAGTCGGCAACCACCTGGGCGGCGTCGTCCAGCGGCACCCGGCGATGGGTCAGGTGCGCGAGCAGCCCACCATCCGCCACCGCCGGATCGGCTTCGCTGCCGGCCGCGCACACCACCACCGGCAGCGCCGGCTGGCCACTGAATTCGACCAGTGCGACCCCGGCATGGGCGAAGGGCGGTGCAGCCTCGCGCGGTCCCTGCCACGCGAACGGCCCGCCGTTGAGCGCGCTGATCCGGATTGGCGTGCGGTCTCCCGGCGCAGGCGGCAAGGACTGCCCGGCGCTGAGCCGCAGGATGTTTGCGCCGCCAGCGTGGCGCAACGCCAGACCCTGCACCAAGGCCAGCGACCAGCCCTTGAGCGGCAGGTTCGACCAGCCGGGATGGAAGGCCACACCCAGGCTCACCACGCGACCATTGCCCACCGGGTGTTCGACCAGCAGCGCGCGGCCGTCGCTGGTGCCCAGGGCGGCCGTGGCCCCGTCCACCGGGTTCAGCACTTGGCAGCGGGCGATGCGCAGATCGCCCAGCGCGATGCGGCCGGTGCCATCGCGCAGGTCACCCCAGCACGCACCGTCAGGATCCAGCACCATGCCTGCCGCGGATGGAGTCAGCGCCTCGACCACGCCAGGCACCGCCCCGATCCACGCGGGCGGCGCTGGGGCGGTGGAACCAACCGCAGCGGACACGGCAGGTAATACCAGCAGGGTTCCGCCAGCCGCGACCCACGCGCGCAGCGCGGGTTCGGGGCTGGCGCCCAGACTCGTCCAGGTGGTGACCACCAGGGCCGGTTTGGCGGCGAGGCCGTCCGCCAATTGCGCGGCAGGCACGAGGCGCGGGGCGAGGCCCGATACCGCACCGCGGCCATCCGGGGCCAGGGCCAGGGCGAGCAGGCCGAACGGATCCGTCTGCCCCGGCGTCTGCGCGGTGACCAGCAGCACCGGCACTGCCGCCCCGGCAGCGACCACCAGCCCGGCGCGGGCGGCGGGCGCGAACACCTCGCCCTCGAGCGTGATCAGGGCGTGGTGCTGGCCCGGCGTGGGTGGAGTGAGCAGCGCCGGCACCGCCAGTTCGGACGACGCCGGCACGCTCACGGCCGTGGTGGTGATCGCCCCGCGCCCAGCGTTGACCAACAGCCGCACCGTCGCGGCCGTGTTGCTGGCATTGGCCAGGACCACGGTGCTGCGCGCCGGTCGACCCACCACCGCCCGGCTGCTCGGCGGATCGACGCGCCGGATCGACACCGCGCCAGGGGCCCCCTGCGCGCGCAGCGGATGCACGGTGATGCGGCAGCCGGGCGGCGGCACCAGGGTGGCGGCGGCCTGACCCCACTCGCCGGATTGCAGGTCGCTGAGGATGCGCAGCTCGCGATTGGGGGCGTCGCTCGCCGCCAGCACCGTGAAAGCGCGGCGCAGGGCCCCGGCGGCATCACCTTCCGCCTCGGTCGGCCGCACCTGGTCCAGCGCCGCGCTAAACAGCGCCCTGCTGCCCAGCGCACCGGATCCGGTAGCCACCGCCGGATCCTCCACAGTCAGCACCAGGCCCACGCGGTCAGCCTCGGCCAGGGCCTTGCCCAGCGCAGCGCTGCATTCGCCTGCGAGCTGGGCCAGGCTGCGTCCGTCCGCGCCGTTGCGCCCCAGCGAGGCGGAATTGTCCAGCACCACCACCAGTGCGGTGGAGCCGCCCCCGGCGAGGGCCGGCAGCTGTGGCCGCGCCAGGGCCAGGATCACAAGCAGGATGAGCAACGTGCGCAATGCCAACAGCAGGAACTCGCGCAGTCGGCGGCGCGATTGCAGGCGCGGTTCGATGCGTTGCAGGAACATCAGCGTCGGGAACGGCACCGCCCGGGTGCGCACGCGGAAGAACAGGTGGAACACCACCGGCGCGGCCGCCAGGGGCAGGGCCCACAGCAGGGCAGGGGCGGCGAAGGTTAGCATGGGCTGACGCCCCTGCGTGGTTGGTGGTTGGTGGTTGGTGGTTGGTGACGGACCACCACACCCACCACACCAATTTGGGGCGAGCGTTGCGGTGCGATGTCGGCAAACGCTGCCCCAACCACCAACCACCAACCACCAACCACCTCGCCGTTCATATCCAGCGCAATCCGTCGCGGATCGCGGCATCGATCGGGGTCGCGGTATCAGCCAGGTGATAGCCGCCGCCCAGGCCTTGGGCGGCGCGGCGCAGATCGTCGAGATGGCGGCGGACCTCGGCGGCGTAGGCGGCGCGGTAGTCGTCCACCGCCAGCACCACGCGCTCGCCAGTCTCCATCTCGACGATCTGC
>JBILDK010000501.1:0-2658 GCA_044352625.1 Planctomycetota bacterium | reverse complement strand
TTGCCAGAATGACGCCCGCCACAGCGAAAAAACTTTTCAAAATTTTTCTCATCTTTATCTCCTTAATTATGTAGTGGAAATTATGAGGGACTTTATGGACACGCACTTTATCTCTCTTGAAAAAATCAACCTCATCCGTCTGCTGCAGGCGCAACCCGGCCACATCTGGCGAACATTCCTGCTCGTGAAGCGATACATTCGGATGCCGCGACTGTATCCGTCAACAACACCCCAGCAACCTCTCGGTCGCTGACGCAAGTGCCTTGCGCTGGGGGCGGTCGCGCCCCGATCCACCGCGCACCACTCGCTCGCCATCGCCGTCGGTAGCTTGAAGGTGGCAGGCCAGATGGACCTCATGGGAATGCTCCTGGTGCTATTCCAAACCATACGATTGCGCGACCCACCCTGCAATATGGGCATTGTCGCGTGCTGGTCTATTTGTGCGAGGGTGGTCTGGTCAAATTCTTCCTCGAGGATGATCAGGGGCATTTCGCGTGGATCCGCCGATGCGGATGGATCTTGGATGCAACCCCAGTTCACGCAGGAAAACCTTGGAGAAATGCGATGGATCCTGGAATCCCGTGGCGCGGGCGATGCCGGCGATCGGCTCATGGGTGGTGAGGATCATGCTCCGTGCTCGTTCGATGCGGATCCGCAGGATGAACCGGGCTGGGCTGACACCGAGCAGGGCGGTGACGCGTCTGGTGAACTGGGTGCGGGAAAGACCGGCCTCTTCAGCCAGGGATTCGATGGATGGGACACGGGGCGCCTCAGCCTCGACCCGGAACCGAATCTGGTTCGCCAGGGCCTCTCGTTCAGCATCGGGGGCCTCCTGCAGGTGGCGTTCCATTTCCAAAGCGAGCAGGATCAACGCGCATTCGCGATCGAACCGGGTCCGATGGGAGGCAACATCCACCATCACCCTGAGTATCGCATTACTCAGCCGTAGATCGCCCCCGGGATCGATGACCGCTCCGCCAGGCGGCAGGCAACGGCTGATCCGGGCCACTGCGTACGGATGTCGGAACATCATCCAGGCAACGGTCCATCCCGGGGATTCGCTCGGCAGCCAGTACCGGTGTTCGGTTGGGATGATGCAGCAGAACGCCCGCCCCAATTCCACCTGCTCAGGATCATTGAGGCCAATTGGACCCCGTTGGTACAGGCCCCAGCCACCTAGCGTCACCTGCATCACGCAGACTGGGTCGTGATGCAGTCGTGGACGGAGCATGCCGTCCCATCGGTAGTCTGTGCTCCGCTCATGGCTGTACCCGATCACGCAGCCAGCCTCTTCATGCTCAAATCCAGCAACGCGCCACGGATGCACGGGAAACCAGGCCCGGATGCGCTCATCGATGGCCCGCATCCGATTCCGACGATCTCCCGCTGAGATACCGCCGGTGGTTGCCGGCTGGTCGGCGCACATGCCCACCCTCGGGATCGGCCGGTCGTGCGCGGGGATAATCTCAAGTGAATTTCGCTTGGAGTTCACGCTGTCCCTAGATGTTTTCGGGCCAGGCGGACAGAATGTATTCGTCGGAGCTCAGCCACTGCAAGGACGGCCCGGCCCGCGAGGCCCTGGCCAGCCAGGCTTCGGCTGGCAGGGCATCGTCCTTTTTCCGGCGTCACTGCCCCGGCGCCAGCTGGACAGTCTGCCGCATCCGGATGTCGGCGGACGACGCTCCGACGCGGATCTCGAATGCGCCCGGCTCGACCGTCCAGGCCTTCTTCCCTGGATGCCAGAAGCGGAACGCCTCCGAGCCCAGGCTGATCTCCACCCGCTTGGTCTCACCGGCGGCGAGCCGCACCTTCTGGAAGCCCTTCAATTCCTGGGGCGGGCGCGGCACGCTGCACTGCGGGTCGGACACGTAGATCTGCGCCACCTCGGCACCATCGCGTTTGCCGGTATTGGCGATGGTGAAGGAGCACGTCACCTGCTGATCGCCGATCTTCTCCACCTTCAGGTCGGCATAGGTGAATGCGGTATAGGTCAGACCATGGCCGAAGGGGAATCGCACCGGGAGCGCCTTGGCCTCGTACCACCGATAGCCGACCAAAATGCTTTCGTCATAGGTGACGTTCCAGACGGTGGCGAGACCTTTCTCCTTGTCCTTGAAGAAGTCGCCGTGGACGTAGCCGTGAAGATAGTCCAGCGGGTAGGTGGCACCGTTGGCAACCGGCTTGGTTGCCGTTGCTCCCGGGGAATCATCGAGGCTACGCTCGATGGTGAATGGCAGCCGGCCGGCTGGTCCGACCGTGCCTGTCGCTTCCGGAAATTCCGTCCTCAAAATTCCAGAAATTCCGTCGGCCTTCATAACTCGCCATTCCCGGTCATCTCAGGGCCTCGGGGGAGGCGCACGGAGGGGTCAAGGACGCAAAGCGCCGAGCGAAGCGAGGGTATCCTTGACGCCGAGTACGGTGACCACGATGACCTGAAAATACCGGGACGGTCGATCTTGACCCGCCTGATTTCCGGAAAAGAGCGGCCAGGGTTTCCGGAAGTCACACCCTGGAGAATGCCCTGGATCACGGGGCGAACATCACCCGCCAGGGTACCGTGCCGGTTGATCCCCCGGTCAGAGTGAGGACCGAGAGGCCCTCGCTGGCGTGAGGGGTGAGCGCACTCGTCGCGCCGGTGGCTGACGGCTCCACCGCACG
>JBILDK010000500.1:0-2659 GCA_044352625.1 Planctomycetota bacterium | reverse complement strand
ACCGGACGCGACACGGCCTCGGCGTCGCTGGTCAGGGCCGGATGCGGCAGCCGCGCCGGCTGGTCCTTGCCGTTGATCAGGTTGGCCACGCTGGCGGTGTTGAACAGCCGGGGATCCGGCGCGGGCAGGATCGGGGGCGTGACCAGAGCGGTGCCGTGGCGAGCCGTGTCGATGCGCACATGGATGCAGCGCCGGTCAGGATGGACCTCACAGGCCCCGTCCAGGGTCCCGCCGCAGGGCCCGTTGCGCAGCCCCTTGGGGCAGCGCATGGGGCAGATGAGCGCGGTCTTGCGCAGCACGCACTGGCCGCAGGCGTGGCAGTCAAAGAGCACGCCCTTGACGGCGTGCTCGGCGTGGAAGGCGATGCGGTTGAGGATGTTCACGCCCTCAGTCTAGCAGCGCTGGAAGCCCTCCGCTGGTGATCCGAAACGCCGGCTGGTAAAATACAGCGAGTCAGGGGTTATCCCGTGACGCAACTGACCAGCGCCCTAGGCTTCCGCCATGCCCTCGGCCCGCCTCGCCCGCGAACACCGCACTGTCGCCGCCATGATCGGCATGTACTGCCGTGGGCATCACGGCCGCCACGACGACCTGTGTGCGGATTGCAGCGACCTGCTGACCTACGCCACCCGACGCATCGACCATTGTCCACACGGCGACAACAAACCCAGTTGCGGCGTCTGCACCATCCGCTGCTACGAGCGAACCATGCAGCAACGCATCGCCCTGGTCATGCGCTGGTCAGGCCCGCGCATGACCCTGCGTCACCCGTGGCTGGCGACCCTGCACCTGTTCGACCGCTTCCGCGCCGGGCGGCGTCAGACCAGATGACGAACCACCAACCGGCCGACATGGCCATTGATGCGATATGGCGGTCGGTCCGGAGCTTCCGTGGTGACCAACTCATCACATTGGCCCGTTATTGCCGCCGCCACATGCAATGCCTCCATGGCCGACAGACCGAAGCGCTGGGCCACATCAAGCGCGAGGTCAAGGTCAAGGTCGACCTGGACCGTGACCAGCCCAAACAGGTAGGCCCGATACAAATCGGCCTCGCCCTGACGCTGGTGATAGACCGCCTTGGGCAGCAACTCCAAGGCCAGGGCTTTGCTCCCTACAAAGAGTCGTTCGGGATCCGCCAGCAGCCGTTCGGCCGTTGCCGACTGGTCGGCTTTCCCTCGGGCCAAGGCGATCAACACCCCGGTGTCGCAGGCGGTGCGGATCATGTCCGCTCCCCGCGTCGCGCCGCCACCTCGGCATTGATGTCGGCGCGATCAAGGCCGGAATCGCCCGCTGCCACCAGGGCCTCGCGCGAGCGCCGGATCTGGGCCAAGGCGGCCTGGCGGCGGTCGGCGCTGACCAACCACTCGATGTATTCCAAGGCCTGGTGCTGGCGGGTCGGGTCGAGCTGGCCCAGGCGCTCGCTGATGAGTTCGGCGGTGGTCATCGCCCCAGTCTATAGGCTTCTGCACGCCGGTGAACCTCGGCGCACCCTGTTGCTGGCCCTGCGCCGCCGCACCCCAACATGCCCCGTCCTATGAGCGACCTGCGGCCCGACTTCAAATCCTCCCTCGACCGGGTGCGCGGGACCCATCCCCTATGGCAGGCGGTGGGCCTGGTGGGCTCGGTGTGGACTGCGGCGACGCTGATCACGCTGATCGGCGTGGTGGCGTGGGTGGCGACCTATTACGAGGCTGCCTTCGGGCGCGAGGCCACCGCGATCCTGGTCTATCAGTCCTGGTGGTTCAACGGCATCTTCCTGATTCTCGCTCTGGCGGTGGTAACGGCGGTGGTGGTGCGCTGGCCGCTGCGCCGGCATCAGTACGGCTTCGCCGTGGTTCACCTCGGCTTGTTGCTGCTCATTGCCGGCTTCGTGGTGGCCGGGCGCGACCGCCTGGACGGCATGCTGCTCGCCGCACCCGGGGAAGACGCCACCCTGGTGGACCTGCCGGTGGACTACGTTGCAGCGGTGTCGGGTGGGGTGTCCAAGGCGGTGCATGTCCAGACCTACGACCTCGCTGGGTTCCCGTCTTTTGCCCGCTTCCTGCTGCACCCGCTGTGGTCGGCCCAGCGCCCTGACATCAGCACCTTGGCCACGCCAGCCCCGATCCTGCGCTTGGACGACGGCACCACTGTCGATATCACGCGCACCGCCTTCACCGCGCGCTACGAGCCGGGTCGGGTGGAGGACGCTGCCGGCGAGCCGGCGGTGCGCGTGGGCCTGTGGGCGACGTCGCCCGGCCAGACCCGTCCGGCCGAAATGGGCGGACGTTGGTTGACCGACGACCCGGAGGGCGGCCTGCTCGCCCTCGGACCGCTCAGCGCAACCTTCGCCCGCACCCGCGCCCCGGCCATGGTTGCAGATTTTGCCAAACCCATCGCCACCGACCTGCCCGCTGATGGCGTCCTGCATGTCTATTGGCGCGACCAGGCCTGGGCCCTGCCGGTGGGCACCCTGCCCGCCGTCCATCAGCTCGCTGACCAGCTCACCCTGACCATCAGCGAGTCCATCGCCAACCCCAGCGCCAAGGCCGACGGCAGCGGCCTGGAACACGATCCCGGCGCCGGCCACAATCCGGTGCTCAAGATCGACTTCAGCCACGGTCAGGGCGAGACCGCACGCACCACCACCGCGTGGGTCGCGGCGTTTTCGTTGCTG
>JBILDK010000499.1:0-2662 GCA_044352625.1 Planctomycetota bacterium | reverse complement strand
GGTCCACTGACGAGGCAAATGATACCAGATGCATGCGGCCGCGGAACTGGTCGTCGAAATAGCGCTCGAAGGCGCGCGGCCAAGCCTGGACCTCGGCCACGGTGGTGGGCCATTCCGGTGGCGGTGCCGGGTTGCGGTTTTCGCGCGCGGGATCGAAACGCCCGGTGCCGGTGGCGAGGCCGAGCAGGTGCCAGCCCAGGCCGACAGCAAGCACGGTTAACGTCCCGGCCCGCACCAGGCGCGGGATGAGGCCCTCCGGCAGCAGGGCCGTCACCGCATTGACGCTCCACATGGACGCAAACACGCCAAACGCGAGGTACGGGATCAGGCCATCAGGATAGACCAGACGCAGCAGCGGAGCGGGCAGGAACAGCAGCAGCGGCCAGGTGCCCGCCGCCAGCGCGAACAGCCGACGTTGCGCCCGCGCATCGTCGGCCCAGTGCCGGCACGCGGCGCGGTGCAGGCGGCACAGCGCCCAGGCGAGCAGCACCCCGCCCACCAGCGGCAGGCCGAGGCGCAGTGGCCAGCGCGCGAAATGGTTGCTGATCAGCCACGCCACCTGGGTCGCCGCCGGCGCCACGACCAACGCCACACCCATCAGGCGACGAGCCTGAGTCATGGCCGCGGAATCGATGGGGGCAGCGTCCATGACCTAGAACCGGAAATAGATGAAGGGGTTGTAGGTCTGCTGCGCCACCTGGGCCAGGCTGTAGGCCAGGATCAGGGCGAGGGCCGCCACGCGCGGCAGGGCCAGGCTGCGCGCCAGGTACGCCACGACCTCGGCGGTGCAGGTGGCCTTCACGGCGGCCTCGATCCAACGGGCGCAGGGCAGGGCGAACAGCGGGGCGGCAAACAGCACCACCCAGTGCAGGCTGTCCATTGGCTGCACCGCCGAACCAGGTCCGCCGACGCCGACCAGGGCCGCGAGCACCGTGCTGGCCTGGTGCATGTCCTCGCTGCGGAAGAGCACGAACGACGGCACCAGCACCGCCATGGTATAGATCCAACCCACCGCCGGCCCCAGGCGGCGCAGGGTGTCGCCCCAGAACGCGCGCTCGATCACCAGGATCAGCGCGTTCCACAGGCCCCAGATCACGAACATCGATGAGGCGCCATGCCACAGCCCGCAGAGGAAGAACACCACCACCACCACCAGCTTCTGGCGCAGTCGGCTGGGTCGGCGACCAAGCAGTGGAAAAAACAGGTAATCGCGCAGCCAGGTGGACAGCGAGATGTGCCAACGTTGCCAGAAGTCGGTCAGGCTGATGGCCGAGAACGGCAGGTTGAAGTTTTCCAGAAAGCGGATGCCGAGCATGCGCCCGATGCCGATGGCCATGTCGCTGTAGGCACTGAAATCAAAATAGAGCTGCAAGGCGAAGGCCACCGTCGCCAGCCACGCCTGGCCGCTGGACAGATCGGCTGCGGGCACGTTGTACCAGCCATCCGCCACTGCCCCCAGGGGATTGGCGAGCAGCACCTTCTTGCCCAGACCGCGGATGAAGCGCTCGGCGCCCTCGGCCCACAGGTGGTACGGCCGCTGGCTGGTGGCGACATCCCCGGCCACGTCGCGGTAGCGCACGATCGGCCCGGCGATGAGCTGCGGAAACAGCGCCTTGTACATCGCGTAGTCCACCGCGTTGCGCGCCGCCGGCACCGTGCGCCGCCACACATCGACCACATACGAGATCGCCTGGAAGGTGAAGAAGCTGATGCCGATCGGCATATGGATGTCGAGCGGCGGCGGCGGGGGGAGACCGGCCCAACCGAGCATGGTGCCGAGCATTCCCGCGAACCACACCGCGTACTTGAACCAGATCAGCATCCCCAGGTTGAAGCCCACCGCGACCACCAGCAGCCCGCGATGCCGCCAGCGCTCCAGGGCGAGCCCGGCGGCATAGTTGAAGCCGATCGAGGCGAGCAGCACCACTGTATAAGCCAGCTCGCCCCAGGCATAGAAGCCCAGGCTGGCGAGCAACAGCAGGGGATTGCGCCAGCGCGTGCCGCCAACCAGCGAGAGCGCCAGCACCACCGGCAAGAACAGCAGCAGAAAGACGGCCGACGAAAAGACCATGGCGGGGCGCGCGCTGGATCAGAGCCGAGCGGACAAACAATCGGATCGGGACGATGGCTGACGCATGGGCGGCGGCAAAATACCGCGCCTCAAGAATCATCCAACCCCCATTGCCTGGGCCGAGGAGGTTCAGCGTTTAATCAGCCAGGCACGCAGTTCGCGCGCGAAGTCCCCCATGGTCCCGCGCTTGGTCGGGTCCGCGCCCATGGCTTTGCGCTGCAGTTCAACCAGGGGTGAGGGGGCGAGGGGGTTGATGGTGGTGGCGGCGGCATAGCGGGTGGCGGCAGCGGCGTGCAGACAGGCGTATTGGTTCGAGCCGTCGTAGGGGCTGTCGCCGGTCAGCACACAGTACAGGGTCGCGCCCATGAGGAACACGTCGGTGCCGATGCCCACCTGGTCTGGTCGCCCGGTGGCGATCTCAGGGGGCAGGAATCCGAGCGTTCCGGCACACACCGCCCGCGGATCACTGGGGATCGGCGGGGCCAGCATGCGCTTGTCGGCATCCGGGTGGAGACTCAGGGCTAGGCCCCAATCCAGTACCAACACCTGACCGAAATCGCCGACCATGATGTTTTCGGGCTTGATGTCGCG
>JBILDK010000078.1:0-9161 GCA_044352625.1 Planctomycetota bacterium | reverse complement strand
TGGAAAACAGGCCTGCTGAATCGCTAGTAGCGCGGGATAGTCGGCGAAGGAATAGCTGCGAAGAGTGAGATTCACGGGGCGGCGGGTGTCGCCGCCGGGGCCGGGACCGCAAGTGCCGTCGTAATGCCCTGAACCAATTCGGCATCATCAGGTTTCACCCGCGAGCCAAAGTGCGCTATCACCGTGCCGTCGCGACCAACCAGGAATTTGTTGAAGTTCCACGACACCGACGGCGTACCGGGGGCCTTGGTGGTCAGGAAGCGGTAGAGCGCGTGCATGCCCTCGCCCTTGACCGAGGTCTTGGCCATCATTGGAAAGGTCACGCGGAATTTTGCGGAACAAAACTGCTGGATCTCGGCGTCGGTGCCGGGCTCCTGGCCACTGAGCACGCCGAAGTCATTGGCAGGCACGCCGATCACGGTCAGGCCCTTGGCCTGGTGCGCGGTGTACAGCTCCTGCAGTCCGGCGTATTGCCCAGTAAAACCGCATTCGCTGGCAACGTTGACGATGAGCAGCACCTGGCCGCGGTGCTGGCCGAGGTCATAGGCGCTGCCGTTGATCGCGGTAATAGGGATGGTGTAGAGCGAGGTTGGCACTGGCTCGGCCGCGACGCAGGCACTGCAGAGAGCAACCGAGGACAGGAGGCGTTTGAGCAGGCTCATGATTGGAGTATGGCGCGGCGGCAGGCGCCAGGGTCATGCAATCCGCGTTGCGCCTGGTCTACTTCTGCTTGAAGCGCTGATGGGTGATGCGCAGCCCCACGATCTTGGCGGCGTATTCCCCGATCTGCTGCAAAGTTGGCGGTTCCAGTATCTTTTCATCGACCGGATAGACCACCTCTTCGGCGCGTTCGACCACGGCAAACGCGAGTTCGCGCTGGGCTTCACCCAGTTGCCGGCGGTTGAGCAGATGCCAGCCGTTGTCATCGAATTGAATGCGGAAGCCCTCGGGGCTGATCAGTTCCATGGACACGAGCACGCGGCGGGAGGGCATGGGCCCAGCATGCGGAAGGCTCCGCGTGCGCCAGCCTTAGCCTGCCGTCGCCGGCCGGCTGCGCTCCCAGGCGGCGAGGATCAGGTCCATGATCGCCGCGACGCCCTCCCCATGTTTGACCTGGGCGAACACCGTGGGGCCGTCGCCGCGCATCAGTTTCGCATCGCGGTCCATCACCGCCAGGTCGGCGCCGACATGCGGCGCGAGGTCGGTCTTGTTGATCACCAGCAGATCGGACTGGGTGATGCCGGGGCCGCCCTTGCGCGGTACCTTGTCGCCACCGGCCACGTCGATGACGTAGATGATGTAGTCCGCGAGTTCACGGCTGTAGTTCGCGGCCAGATTGTCGCCGCCGCTCTCAATCAGCAGCAGCTCGGGATTGAAGGCCGCGTGGAGTTCCTCCAACGCCACCAGGTTGGCGCTGATGTCCTCGCGTATCGCAGCATGCGGACAGCCGCCGGTCTCGACCGCGCGGATGCGTTCCGCCGGCAATGCGTGGTTGCGGATCAGGAACTCACCGTCCTCGCGGGTAAAGATGTCGTTGGTCACTGCCGCGATCTGGTGCGTGTCGCGCAGCCGCCGGCAGAGTTGGAGCATCAGCGCGGTCTTGCCGCTGCCCACCGGTCCGCCGATGCCGACGGTGAAGGCGCGTTCGCTGAAGTCGCGCGGCAGCGGCGAGGCCCGCTCGTTGAAGCGCCCGGGATGATCCAGGTGTTCGTGCTCATGGGGCAGGCCCAGACGGTGGGCGGTGGCGTGGTCGATGGGGGTGATGTTGGACAGCATCGGTGGTTGGTGGTTGGTGGTTGGTGATGGATGGCCAGACCGCCATGCGGTGGTGGCTAGCATAGTTGCAGGTGTTGGCTGTCAGCTGTCGGCTGTTCCCAACCACCAACCACCAACCACCGCTCAGGTCGCGAACAGGCGTGAACGCAGCCGGTCATGGTGGCCGTGCAGGATGTCGTGAAGGGGGGCGGCGAGGGCACAGTCCTCGACCGTGGCGTCATCGGTGGCGGCGAGCAATTCGGGGATGGCGGTGGATAAGGTGGCTTGCAGGCGTTGCGCCGCCATCGGTCCGATCAGGCCGAGGCGCACGGCGGTGCTGATCTGGCCGCGCAGGTGGAGGAACAGGAACAGCTCGCGGGTGGTGGCGAGGTCCACGTCGAGCGCGGCGCAGACCGCGCCGAACCAGGGCGCGAGGTGGCCAGGGGTGTGGGAGGAGCGCAGGAGTTTTTTCAACTCCGGGGCGTCGCTGTCCGGAAACGCGGCTGCGGCGGTGGCGACCCAGGACTGGCCCTGGGTGCGGCTGGCGCGGTTGGCGGGGGCGGTGGAGAGGGTGGCGTCGGTCAATGCGTCGAGTGCGAGGAGGGCGGTGCTTTCGAGCGGCCGGGCCGGCCGCGCCCCCAGGGTGGCGTGACTGGCGCTGACCAGGGGGAGGGAACTCCATGCGGCGTTGGCGAGGCTTTCGCGCAGGTGGCGGTCGAGGTCGCCACCGCGCAGGCGGCCGAGTTGCATGGCCGCTTCAAGCCCGCCGCTGTGTACAAAGCCGCCGGTGGGAAACGCCGAATCAGCTAATTGCCATAGCTGCACGAGACTTCCGGACGACCGGACGACCGGACGACCGGACGTGTCTTCAAAACAAGGCATAACGCCGCGCCAACGGCAATTCCCGCGCCGGCTCGCACACCATCGGTTCGCCGTCGGCGGTGACCAGATAGGTCTCGGGATCGACGGTGATGCGCGGCAGGGCGTCGTTGAGTTTGAGGTCGCGCTTGCCGATGCCGCGGTTGCCGCGCACCGCCACCGTGGCCTTGTTGAGGCCGTAGGCCGCGCCGACGCCGAGAGCCGCGGCCCGCTGACTGACAAAGGCCAGGCTGGTGCCACCCACGGCGCGGCCCATGGCGGCGAACATCGGCCGGCCGATCACCGGCTGCGGCGTGGGGATCGAGGCGTTGGGATCGCCCATGGCGGCCCAGGCGATCATGCCGCCCTTGATCACCAGCTCGGGCTTGGTGCCGAAGCGCGCCGGGTGCCACAGCACCAGGTCCGCGAGCTTACCCACCTCGACCGAGCCGACGTGGTCGCTGATGCCGTGGCTGATGGCGGGATTGATGGTGTACTTGGCGATGTAGCGGCGGATCCGGAGGTTGTCGAGCCCGCCGTCGCCGGGCAGGCTGCCGACCTGGCCCTTCATCTTGTCGGCGGTCTGCCAGCAGCGGGTGATGACCTCGCCGATGCGCCCCATCGCCTGGCTGTCGGAGGAATACATGCTGATGGCGCCGAGGTCGTGCAGGCGGTCTTCGGCGGCGATGGTTTCGGCGCGGATGCGGCTCTCGGCGAAGGCCACGTCCTCGGGAATCGCGGGATCCAGGTGGTGGCACACCATGAGCATGTCGAGGTGCTCATCGATGGTGTTGACCGTGAACGGCCGGGTCGGATTGGTGGACGAGGGCAGCACATTGGCCTCGCCGCACACGCGGATGATGTCGGGGGCGTGGCCGCCGCCGGCGCCTTCGCTGTGGTAGGTGTGGATCGTGCGCCCGGCGAACGCCGCGATGGTGTGTTCGCACGCACCCGACTCGTTGAGGGTGTCGGTGTGGATGGTGACCTGGATGTCGTGCTCGTCGGCCACGCGCAGGCAGCAATCGATGGCGGCGGGCGTGGTGCCCCAGTCTTCGTGCAGTTTCAGGCCGATGGCGCCGGCGCCGATGATGTCCGCCAGGCCCTCAGGTTTCGCCGTGTTGCCCTTGCCGGTGAGGCCGATGTTGACCGGCAACGTGTCGGTGGCCTGCAGCATCAACTTCATGTCGCGTGGCGACGGCGTGCAGGTGGTGGCGCAGGTGCCGGTGGCGGGGCCGGTGCCGCCGCCGATGAGGGTGGTCACGCCGCTGGCCAGGGCTTCCTCGGCCTGCTGCGGGCAGATGAAGTGGATGTGGCTGTCGATGCCGCCCGCGGTCAGGATCAGGCCCTCGCCGGCGATGGCCTCGGTGGTCACGCCCACCACCATGCCCGGTCCCACGCCCGCCATCACATCGGGATTGCCGGCCTTGCCGATGCCGACGATGCGCCCGCCCTTGATGCCCACATCGGCCTTGTAGATGCCGGTCCAATCGACGATCAGTGCATTGGTGATGACCACGTCCAGCGCCCCGCCGGCAGCGATCCCGGCGGCCTGGCCCATGCCCTCGCGCAGGACCTTCCCGCCGCCGAATTTGCATTCGTCGCCATACACGGCGTGATCGCGTTCGACGGTCAGCCACAGGCGCGTGTCGCCCAGGCGCACGCGGTCGCCGGTGGTGGGGCCGTAGTGGTCGGCGTAGGCGTGGCGGGGGATGCTGCGCATGCGGTGGTTGGTGGTTGGTGGTTGGTGGTTGGGTCAGACGCGTGCGAGACGAGCGAGGACCTCGGGCCGCGTCGCATCCGCCGGGCCGTCGATGAGATTGTTGCCGCCGCGCACGATGCGGTTGCCGGCGATGGGGACCGCTTGGATGGTCTTGGATTCGCCGGGTTCGAAGCGCACCGCGGTGCCGGCGGGGATGTCAAGGCGCAGGCCCACCGCCGCCACCCGGTCGAGCTGCAGGTACGGATTCACTTCGCTGAGGTGGTAGTGGCTGCCGACCTGGATCGGGCGATCGGAACGGTTGGTCACCACCAACTCGACAGCGGTACGGCCCGCGTTCAGGTCGATGCTGCCGGGTTGGATGTCGTAGGCGCCGGGGACTTCGTCCGCCTCGCTGGTGCCGAACACGGCAAGATCCGGCAGCGGTAGGAAACTGCCATGCAGCGCCAGCGCCAGATCGCCGTCCTCGGCGCAGATCGGATGATGGACCGTGACCAGCTTGGTGCCGTCAGGAAAGGTGCCCTCGACCTGGACCTCGGGAACCATCGCCGCGATTCCCGACAGCACCTGGCGGCGGCCGAGGATGCGCTGGCCGACGGACATCAACTCGGCCACGCTGTGACGTCCATCGCGGATCAGTTCGAGCAGCACCAGGGCGAGCAGGCCGACAGTCTCAGGGTGGTTGAGGCGCAGCCCGCGGGCGAGGCGACGCTGGGCGAGCAGGCCGACCTCGACAATGGTGAGCTTGTCGCGTTCACGGGGCAGCAGGTGCATTCACGGTCTCCGGGCCCAGGGGTCGTCGCCCAACAGCGGGTGGATGCAAGGCCCGAGCAACGCGCGCAGTTCGCGGTCGATGAGTTCCTGGGCCACCGCCGCCAGGCGCAGCACCGCGCCGCCATCACGCGGGCTGGCGGTGACCAGGAGGGGAGCACCGGCCACCACCGGGCGCTCGGCGATCTGGGCCACCAGGCTGTCGGCAAGGTCCGCGACGAGGGGGCCGACCAGGGCCACGAGGCTGATGGCGGTGTAGGGGGCGAACGCTGCAGACCCGAGGCAGGCTGAAGCCTGCGCTCCCAGGGGGGGATCGAGGTGCACGCCATCGCGCAGCCACGGCGTGCCGCCGCGATCGATGGCCAGCCGAGAGCGCACGGTGCCGGCCCAGGACTCGCCATTGGCGTGGCGCCCGGCGGTGAGGCCGTCGATCCACACCAGCGAGGCATCGGCATCGAGGTCGGCGCGGCTCTGCTGCACCACCTGGGCACCGCGGAACGCAGCTAGCGGATCGCATCCCCACACCGCCAGGCCGTCAGAGCCGACGTGGATGCGATTGGTCAGATGCGCCCAGGACCCAGCGCTGCGATACGCGCGGGTCGCGCCGCTAGTGCCGACATGCACACGGGCCGCAGGTCCCACATCCACGTTGACATCGTAGCGGTCGCCAGCCACCACCCCGCCGCCGAAGCCGGTGAGGTACGCCCATACCGCGCTGCCCTCGGTGACCGGTACGAGCACTCGCACTGGCGCCGCCGAAGCGGAACCGACGCAGCGGCTCACTCCACCCAGCGCAGCGACCTCCAACCGCGCCGTGCCAGGTGGCAGTCCGACGACCGGACGACCAGACGACCAGACGACCGGACCTTCAGCAGTCATACGTTCAAATGCCGCGCCACCACCTCGTCCGTCAGTTCGGCGGTGGTGCCGCTGGCCACAATACGGCCGCGGTCCATGGCATAAAAGCGGTGTCCGGTCTCGCGCACGAAAGCGACGTACTGCTCGACCAGCACCACTGCAAGCCCGCGCTCGGCGGCGAGTCGGCGCAGCACCGCGCCGATCTCGTCGATGATGTTGGGCTGGATGCCTTCGGTGGGCTCGTCCAGTAGCAACACCGACGGCTTGCCCACCAGGGCGCGGGCGATGGCGAGCTGCTGTTGTTGCCCGCCCGAAAGGTCGCCGCCCATGCGCTTGGCGAACTGCTTAAGGATGGGAAACATGCCCATGACCTCGTCGATGGCGCCGGCCTCGCGCCGGCCGCGGGCGCTGAAAGCAACCTCCAGGTTTTCGCGCACGGTGAGGCGCGGGAAGATTTCTCGGCCCTGGGGCACCAGGGCGATGCCGGCCCGAGCCCGGTCGTGGGCGGGCAGGCGGGTGATTTCACGGCCGGACAATTCCACGACTCCGGCACGGGTCTTGTGCTGGCCCATGATCGCGCGCAGCAGCGTGGTCTTGCCCACGCCATTGCGGCCCATGATGCAGGTGACCTCGCCTGCCGCCGCAGTCAGGCTGACGCCGGCGACGGCGGTGACCGCGCCATAGGCGACTTCGAGGACGCTGATGTTCAGCGCCGTGGTTGGTGGTTGGTGGTTGGTGGCTGGGGACGTCATCGCGTTGCTCGGTGCCTGCGGGGGCCATCTCCAGCGGCGAGGGCAGGGGTTTTCTGCCCAACCACCAACCACCAACCACCAACCACCGTCGTCATGACTGTCTCGTCCCGCTGCGCCCCAGATACGCGGTGCGCACTCGCTCATCAGCGCTGACCTGATCGAGGGTGCCCTCGGCCAGCACGCGGCCTTCGCACAGGCAGGTGACCCGGGAATCGAGCCGGCGTACGAATTCCATGTCATGCTCGATCACGATCAGGGTGTGGTCGCCCTTGAGTTCGTGCAGCAGGTCGGCGGTGAGCGCGGTTTCGTGGTCGGTCAAGCCGGCGGCGGGCTCGTCAACCAGCAGCAGCTTGGGTCCGGCGAGCATGAGCATGCTGATCTCCAGCCATTGGCGCTGGCCGTGGGATAGTAGCCGGGCCGGGCGCTGACGCTGGTCGATCAGACGCACCCGTTCGAGCTGGTGGTGGATGCGCGCGCGCTGCTCGGCGGTGACCCGGGCGAACAGGCTGGCGAACACGCCCCGACCGCCTGGCAGTGCGAGTTCGAGATTTTCCTCGACGGTGAGGCTGTCGAACACCGAGGGGGTCTGGAACTTGCGGCCCACGCCCAGGGCACTGATCGTGGTCTCGCGTTGACCAACCAGATCGTGGTCATCAAACACCACGCGTCCGGTCGTGGGCCGGGTTTTTCCGCTGATGACATCACACAGCGTGGTCTTGCCCGCACCGTTGGGTCCGATGACCACGCGCAGGTCGCCGCGATCCACCGCGAAATAGTGAATGTCGAGGGCTTTGAAACCGTCGAACACCACCTGGACGTCGGTGAGCTGGATGAGATCCGCGCTGGTACTCATGCGGTTTCCGTTCCGCGCATCCGAGCCATGAGCTTGCGCCAAGCGCCCACTAGTCCGTCGGGCAGGAACAGTACCACGGCAACGAAGATCGCACCGAGGATGAACGGCCAGACCTTGGGCATCAGCGTGGTCAGCCAGGCGTAGAGCAGGTTGATGAGCAGCGCTCCGACGACCGCACCGGTGATGGTGCCGCGTCCACCCACCGCTACCCACACCACCACCAGCAGCGACTCCGCTGCCTGCATGTTGGCGGGGGTGATAATGCCGGTCTGCGGCGCATACAACGCGCCGCCGATGCCGGCAAGCATCGCACCGAGGGTGAACACTGCGGTCTTGAACCACACCGGCTGGTACCCGGCAAAGCGCAGACGGGTCTCGCTGTCGCGCACCGCGACGAGCAGTCGACCGTGGCGGGTGGTGGTCAGCCACCGCGCTCCGAGCACGGCTGCAGCCAGGGCCAGGGCTGACAACTCATAGAGCAGCAGGCGCATGGAGCCATCGGCCAGGGGCAGACCGAACAGGGTGGTGAAGTTGGTCAGCCCATTGGTTCCGCACAATTGCAGGTCGTTGCGGCAGAAGACCAGGAACATGCCGACGGTAAGGGCCTGGGTGATGATTGAGAAATACACACCTTTGATGCGACTACGGAAGGCGGCATAGCCAAAAATGAACGCCACGATCCCAGGTACCGCCACGACCATCAGCAGGGCGAACCACAGACTGGAAAAGGGCTGCCAGAACCACGGCAAGGTCATGCCGCCAATTTCGGACGAGACCACGAACAACGCACGTGGGATTCCCTCTCCATCAAGCGGACCGTGCAGGCACAGATGCATGCCCATCGCATATCCGCCGATGGTAAAGAACATCGCTTGGCACAGACTGAGGATGCCGGTGTAGCCCCACACCAGATCGAGACCGACCGCCATGATCGCCAGACAGCAGTAGCGGCCAAGCTGGCTGACCATGGCCTGATCAACCAAGCCTGTGGCGGCGAGCCAGGGGAAGACCAGCAGCAGGCCGGCGAAGAGCAGGGCCAGGCTGGCATGATCGGCCCACTCCATCGGCGTGCGCAGGCCCCCCGAGCGCAGTCGGCGGACGAGAGCCCATTCGACCGGATTGATCGGATCAGCCATCGGCCAGCCTCCCCTTTGGCGGGAAGAGGCCTGAGGGCTTCCACTGCAGGAACACGATCACGCCGAGCAGCACCAGAACCTTGGCAAACACCGCCTGGGTTACCGGTTCGAGCAGCTTGTTGAGGATGCCGAGGCCGAAGCCGGCATAGCACACTCCGGCGAGGTTGCCGACGCCGCCGGTGGCCACCACCAGGAATGAATCGATGATGAATTCCTGGCCCATGTCTGGCTTGAGTCCGCCGATGAGGGTGAGGCCGCAGCCCGCAGCTCCGGCCAAGCCCGAGCCGAACGCGAAGGTCAGTCCGTCAATGCGGCGGGTGTCCACACCCAAGGACGAGGCCGTGCGGCGGCTCTGCACCGTGGCGCGCAGCAGCAGGCCGAGGCGGGTGCCATGCATGAGGATCACCACCGAACCAACCGAGATGGCGGTTAAGGCAATGATGAACAGTCGGTTCCAGGGC
>JBILDK010000498.1:0-2667 GCA_044352625.1 Planctomycetota bacterium | reverse complement strand
CCTGGTATACCGGGGTGATGGCGGCCTACCGGGCCACGGGCGACAAACGGTTTCTTGATCAAGGTATGGCCTGGGGCCGGGCGAAGGAGTTCAAGGTCGGGTACGAGGTACCCGGTTCCAACCGCCTCTTCCCGACCGATGCCTGGTGCGAAGTGGCGATGGCCACCGGTGACAAGACCCTGGTTGACAAGGTGGTGACCGAACTGAACACGCCCAAGCCCAACACCCCTGCGACTTCCAAGGTCTGGTACCTGGAGGGAGGCGTACGCTATGCGGATTCCCTGTTCGGCATGCCGGTTCTGGCCAAGCTGACCACCATCACCGGCGACCGCAAATACCTAGAGTGGATGGATGTGTGTTTTCGCGATGTAGCCCAGGAGCTCTGGGATCCCCAGGAGCATTTCTTCTATCGCGACAAGCATTTCATCGGCAAGACCACCGCCAACGGCAAGAAAGTGATCTGGGCTCGTGGCAACGGCTGGGTGTACGCGGCTCTGGCCCGGATCCTGGAAGTGCTGCCGGCTGATGATCAGCTCCGACCTTGGTATGTCGAGATGTTCAAGCAGCATTCAGCCTTCATCGCCGCCACCCAGCCGGTGGACGGCCTGTGGCGGCCGAACATGGTCGACCCGCTGGTGTTCCCCGAACCGGAGACCAGCGGCACGGGCTTCTTCTGCTTCGGTCTGGTCTGGGGGATCAACAATGGCGTGCTCGACCGGGCGATCTATGAGCCGGTGGCGCGCAAGGCCTGGGCCGGCCTGGTGGCCAACATGTCCCCGGACGGCAAGGTCTGCTACGGTCAATTGGAGAGCGACCGACCGGCGGCGGTGAAGCGGGATCACTCGCAGGAATACGTCACCGGCGCCTTCCTGCTGGCCGCCAGTGAGGTCTACAAGCTGGCCGGAGGCCAGAAGAAGTGATCTTCCCCCCGAAATGTTGACACCAGTTTTATAAAAATGTCCTTCTCCATCCGCAGTATGCGGACTTCCTCGCGCAGTCGGCGCAGCTCGGCCTCGACATCGGTCCGCTGCGACAGCGGATCAAAAGCCTGGGATCCGTGGGCTGCAACGGCCTGGGTCCAGTTGTCGAGATTGGATTCCCCCACGCTCAGTTCCTTGGCGGCCTGGCTGATCCCGATGCGCTTGCCGAGGGCGACGGCCTCCTGCTTGAAGAACGCGTCGAAATGACGGCGAGATTCCGATGATGGCTCGCTGGCAGCGGCAGCATTCGTCTTTGTGGTCTAGGTCATGCTGGCATCCTTGTAGAGCAGTCGCTCTTGTCAGGGTGTCAACTGGACGGGGGTAAGGTCTCCCGGCAGAGCCGGGTGCTTGGCCATGGGTTCACGGTTTCGGCAGTTCGATGCGGAAAATGTCCGTGTGCGATGGCAACGGGCCCGGTCGACCTTTGCAGGTCTTTACCGACGCTGACCGGTGCCAAGGTGCTACCTCACCTTGGCTGTCGAGCGGGCTTATACGGTAAGACACCTCATGAGTCTCACGATCACTGATAGCCATCTGTTGACGGCCTGGCAACGCCAACGCGACGCCGAATCTTTCCGGGTCCTCTGTGAGCGATACCTCGGTCTCGTCGAGGCGGCAAGCCGGCGTGCTGGGTCGCCTGATGTCGCTGAGGCTGTCCAAGCAGTATGGCTCATTCTGGCCCGTCGGCCCGGATCCGTGTCCTGTGCCAACCTGGGCGGCTGGTTGACCACCACAGCCCAGCGGGTGGTGAAGCATCAGCATCGAGCGGCTGCCAGGCGTCGCCGCCATGAACAGGAGGCCGCCGTGGAACAGGCTCGTCAACGTGAGAGCGTTGGTCCGGATCTCTCCTGGGAAGACGCTCGCCGTCACCTGGATGCGGCCCTGGCCAGCTTGAGTGCCGGTCGGCGCGAGGCCATATTGCGCTTCTACCTGGCGGGCAGACCCCAGGTGGAGGTCGCCGCTTAGCTCGGCTGTTCGGTGGATGCGGTGAAGACTCGGGTGCATGAGGGGCTCGACGGCCTGCGCGCGTTTTTGGCCCGCAAAGGCATTGCCCTCGGTGCCGTAGCCCTGGCCAGCGGCCTGGCCAGCGAGGCCACCGCCAGCGACCCGACCTTGGTCGCCACCTGCGTCCAGACTGTCATTACCCCCGCCGCCGCACCCGGCGCGGCAGCTCTCGCACACGGAATCGTCACCGCCATGATCGTCAAAACCGCCACCCTGATCGCTGCTGGACTCATTCTGGCCGGTTCCTGCCTGACTGCAGCGCTGATCGTGGGTCCAGAACCGCTGCCCCTGCCACAGCCCGTGGCCACGACACCCCAGCCTGTGCCGGTGCCCCCTGCGGTGGTCGATCCAGCGCCCCTGCCACAGCCCGTGGCCACGACACCCCAGCCTGCGCCGGTGCTCCGTGCGGTGGTCAAGCCGGCGTGGGCTACTGACTTTGGCACGGACCAGTACGGTACCTGGGCTGATCTGAAGGTTGCCGAGGTGATCCAGCGTTTCCGTTGGATCCAACCGGGCACGTTCACCATGGGATCGTCGCAGGCAGAAAAAGACGCTGCCATCCAATCGCACCAGGCGAAACCAGAATGGGTCGCACCCGAGGTCCAGCACCAAGTGACCCTGACGCAGGGCTTCTGGCTGGCTGACAGCACGTGCACGCAGGCCCTCTGGCAGGCGATCACCG
>JBILDK010000497.1:0-2679 GCA_044352625.1 Planctomycetota bacterium | reverse complement strand
GCCCGGCCCGCACCGCGCGCCTCAGCGCGCACCGCACCGGGCCGCAGGCCCACCGCACCACGCGCCCGACGCGCACCGAGCCCTCTCATGACCGTCCGCGTCCGCATCGCCCCCTCGCCCACCGGCGACCCCCACGTTGGCACCGCCTACATCGGTCTGCTCAACTGGTGTTTCGCACGCCGGCACGGTGGCAAATTCATTCTGCGCATCGAGGACACCGACCGCACGCGCTGCACCGCGGCTAGCGCCCAGGCGATCTACGACAGCCTGCACTGGCTCGGCCTTGATTACGACGAAGGCCCCGACGTGGGCGGCGACCGGGGACCTTATGTGCAGAGCGAGCGCGTGGCACTCGGCATCTACCGCCGCTACGCAGACCAGCTTATCACCCAGGGCGACGCCTATCCGTGCTTCTGCACCAGTGCCGACCTGGATGCGATGCGCGCCGCGCAGCAGGCCGCCGCCCAACCGATCATGTACGACCGGCGCTGCCGCGCGCTCGCGCCTGCCGACGCTGCTCGGCGCGTGGCCGCGGGGCAGCCGCATGTAATCCGCATGAAACCGCCAACGTCGGGCGTGTTCCGCTATCAGGACCGCCTGCGTAAAAAGCCCTTCGACAAGGGCTGGGCTGAGATCGACGACCAGGTGTTGCTCAAATCCGACGGTTGGCCGACCTACCACCTCGCGGCGGTGGTCGATGACCACCTCATGGGCATCAGCCATGTGATTCGCGCCGAGGAATGGCTCAACTCGCTGCCCAAGCACATCTGGCTGAACGAGCGCCTCGGTTTTGCCCCGCCCGAGTACGTCCATGTCGGGCTGCTGCGCAATGCTGACAAATCCAAGATCTCGAAGCGCAAGAACCCCACCAGTCTGCTGTGGTACCGCAACCAGGGTTTCCTGCCCGAGGCGCTGCTCAACTTCCTCGCCCTGCTCGGCCACAGCCATCCCGAGGGCACTGAACACTTCGCGGTCACGGACCTGGCGCCGCTGTTCGACCTCGACCGCATCAATGTCGCCGGACCGGTGTTCGACCTGGCCAAGCTGCGGCATCTACAGGGCCTGTGGTTCCGCGAGCTGCCCGCTGAGCGGATGCGTGCCGAAGTGCACCGCGCGGTGGACGCGCGCTTCGACCAGCTCCTGCCGCTGCTGCGTGAGCGCGTGACCCACGGCGCCGAGTGGTTTCACCACGCCGCGCCGTTCCAGTGCGACCTGCTCGTGCCCGGTGCCGACGAGATGATCCCCAAGGGCTGGGAACGTCCTCAGGCCCGCGCCGTGGCCGAGGCCCTGCTCGCCGCCCTCAAGGCCCACCGCGATGCCGAGGGCAGCGCCTGGGAGGCGCCCGCGATCGAAGCGGCGGTGCGCGCACTCATGGCGGAACGCGCCGCCGCTGGTCCCGAGGATGCTGCGCGTTGGGTGCCCAAGCACATCTTCACCGTACTGCGTGTGGCCACCCTCGGACGCAAGGAGAGCCCCCCGCTGTTCGAATCCCTCACCGCTCTCGGTGCCCTCGCCGTGATCGAACGCCTCACCACCGCGGTGGCGCGTCTCAAGTGACGACCATGGACGATCGTCAGACCCGCCTCGCCCAGCTCATCATCGACGGCCTGCACCTCGAAGAGGTCACCCCCGCCGACCTCGATCCCGTCGCTCCGCTGTTCGGCGGCGGCCTTGGTCTGGATTCCATCGATGCGCTCGAACTCGCGGTGCTGGTCGAGCGCACCTATGGCGTGAAGATCGCCTCGGGCGAGGAGGGCCGCAACGCCTTCGCCAGCCTTGCCGCGCTCGACGCGTTCATCGCGGAACGTGTGAAGCGGTGAGCGACCTGGCCGCTGCCCGGCGCGCGGCATTGGCTCCGTTCGCGTTCCGGGCGCCCCGCGTTGCCCGCGACCTCGGCCTGCTCGACGCCAGCGTGGCCATCGACCTGGTGGGCGAATCCACCGGATCGTGGCCTGTGACCGCGGATGCCAATCCCACCTCAGCGGAGTCATCTGGCTTGTTGCAGTAGGTAGGTGGTGGTTGGAGACAATGCATTGCGGCGCCGCTGCGGATCACCCATCCGGTGCCTGACACCAGGGGGCGCAACGTGCTGCGATGCAATCCCCAACCACCACCCACTATTCACCAACCATGTTTGCCTGTCTGTCGCAGTTGGTGGGTAATTGGTGGTGAACAGCCTCTTGTAGCGCCATAGGGCAGCACCCAGGAGGTGTTCGGTGGACTGGGCAGATGGCATTGCATCTCCACCACTCACCACCTACTGCGTTTGTGAGGTTCCCGGTTGATACTTTCGACACCGGGAGTTGCGACCATCCTGGATGTTGTCATCCCGGTGAACGCCCTGGATGTCGTAAAGCCTTGACGCGATAACCTGAATCATCAATCCAGAGCTACCATCCGCGACGTTTAGATGTATGTCCGCAGTTACCGTTGCAATCAAACCACTGCGTACGTTTACTGATATACAAACGTGTCAATCAGATCATACGAAACATGATAATTGAAACTCATCCGTCTTCGTGCATAAAGAGAGGGTACTCCAAACCAAGGACAGGAACCTACAAAATGCATACCAACATACTTACGTCGACTGCGGTCGGGGCGAGCCTCCTGGCGTCAATGTTGCTACTTCCCGGCTGCGGCAGCAAGAGTGATGGCGGATTTCCCATTCTGCCCCCG
>JBILDK010000077.1:0-9206 GCA_044352625.1 Planctomycetota bacterium | reverse complement strand
CGATGTCAGGATTTATGACAGCGAATGGGGGCTGCATGACGATTCGCGCATGCGGCCATGGGTTGAACCCCGCCACGGAAACCAGTTGGGTACGCTCTACCGTGCCGTGAGAATGATCTACTACGCCCGAGAAAACGTGGTCCGCGGTGCTTCCGGCTGGGTGTTGTTCAGCGAGGCCCAGCATCCAGGATTCCTGGTGGTGGCACGTGACAAGCCTGAAAAACGCTCGATGAAGTATTGGCTCTACCACTATTTTAATCGGCATCTTGGCGAGCGGGTCCTTGACCTGGACGGTACGGCGCCCTGCCTGCCGCCCTCCGCAGGAGGCTACCCTCTCACCCCGATGATAGCCACCATCAGCACAGACGGCTCCCTGGTTTCGATGATCCTTGTCAACGGTTCCAAGGACATGTCCTATCCCGCCGCCATCACTATTGTCGGATTTAATCCAAAGCATTCCACCGCCACGCTCCTGCGCCATGAGGACCTCCAGGCTGATGCGTTGCTGGTGCGCGACGCCGACTTCGTCCATGACCTGCCGCTGACGGTTGCAGGCGAGCGGGTATCCTTCATATTACCAGCTCATAGCGTGGCGTTTATCACCTTGTCGCAATGATCCGATCATTGCATTGTGCCATCCATCCGGGCCTGCTCGCGCAACGCCCTATCGCAACGAGCCAACCATGTCCAAAGCCGCATCCCTCAAAAAGAAGCTGATCATTCTGGTCGCGCTTCTGGCCCTAATGGGGATCTTCTGGATCATTCAGTCTCGCCCTGACACCGATAATCAACCCACCCTTACCGGTGAGGAGATCGCCAGGTTAACGGATTTTGAATTGACTCGTCGAATGAAGATTGACCACGTTGCGCGTTCTTGGGCTACGGATTCAACCTCAGCAAAACTGCCTCCCGAAATCCTACCGGTGTATAAGACAATCACGTTTGAAGACACGCGGTCCGCTATCGGTTTCGCTAACGCTATCCCCACCGCTGAGATTCAGCAGGAGGTGATCGCTGCCTATACCGAACTTGGCGCCATTGCGGTAGCCAACGTCATCAAGGATCTGAGCCCCGGAAAACCGCTGCCGCCGAACCTCGACCTCGCGCTGACCAACGCTTTGACCAAAGCTAATGTCGAACAATTGCGCCTGGCCTGGGTGCGGGAACATGCCAAGGCCTTCTCGGTACGGTAACCCTCCACCCGACCTCTGATCACCGCTACCTGCAGAGCCGGGATTACTGCTGACGATGAAAGTCTTGGGGCAGAGTGAGGTTCGCGGCATGCTCATGAGTACCGGCAAAGAGGTGGCCGGAGGACGTGTCCAGGTGGACCGGCATCAGGTCGCCCGATGCGGCCTGTACCTGGGGTGGCGCCTTCATGATCACCGCCTCCTCGCTGCCCTCGAGCCTAAGGTAGATGTATTGATGATCGCCCATGTGTTCGATCACCTCCACCCGCATCTGGCATACCGTACAGCCGGGCGGTGCGACCTGGGGGGCGTGGAGGTGTTCCGGGCGCACCCCCAGCACCACGTCGCTGCCCAGATGGCCGGGAAGGCGGTCGCGTTCGCGCATGCCCAGCGCCAGGCGCCGACCCTGGGACAGCTCGCATAGCCAGATCTCTCCGTCCCGCGCCAGCCGACCGGTCAGGAAATTCATCGGTGGGGTGCCGATGAAACCGGCGACGAAGCGGTTGTAGGGAAAGGCGTAGACCACGGTTGGTGGTGCGACCTGTTGGATCTCGCCCATGGACATGACGGTGATGCGGTCACCCAGGGTCATGGCCTCGATCTGATCGTGGGTCACATAGACGGCGGTGGTCGCCAAACGATGTTGTAGCGACTTGAGTTCATAGCGCATCTCGCCGCGCAGTTTGGCGTCGAGGTTCGACAGGGGCTCATCGAAGAGGAATGCTTTGGGCTGGCGCACGATCGCTCGGCCCAAGGCCACGCGTTGGCGCTGGCCACCCGAGAGATGCTTGGGCAGCTTCTCCAGCTGGGTAGACAGGCCGAGCAGGTGCGCCGCATCCACAACCTTGGCGTGTATCTCGGGTTTTGGCATGCGCCGCAGCTTGAGAGCGAAGGCCATGTTCTCATACACCGTCATGTGCGGATAGAGGGCGTAGCTCTGGAACACCATGGCGATGTCGCGGTCCTTGGGCGCCACGTCGTTGATGCAGCGCTCGCCGATGCGGATCTCGCCGCCGCTGATGTCTTCCAACCCGGCGATCATGCGCAACGTGGTGGTCTTGCCGCAACCCGACGGGCCGACCAGGACCATGAATTCCCTGTCGCGGATTTCCAGACTGGCGTCCTTGACTGCGTGGTAACCGTTGTCGTAGACTTTCTGGAGATCGCGGATGGAGATGCCAGCCATGGCTCAGCCTTTGACTGCGCCGGCGGTCAATCCGCGGACGAAGAGACGGATGGTGAAAAGGAAGAGGACGACCAGCGGAATGGAGGCGATGGTATAGGCGGCCATCAACTCACCCCACATTTTGACGTATTCGCCATCGAGCCGCATCAGACCGACGGGAATGGTCAGCATCGTGTCGTCGCGCAGCAGGATCAGCGGCATGATCAGATCGTTCCAGGCCCCGAGGAAGTTCATGATCGCCAGGGTCCCGATCACCGGCCCCGACAACGGGAGCATGATCGACCATATCTGGCGCAGGTGGCCGGCACCATCGATCGAGGCCGATTCAAACAAGTCCCTGGGAATGTCTTCGATGAACTGTCGGAGGATGAATACGCAGCCTACTTGGCCGCCGATGCCCGAGAGCAGGACCAGCGCCGCAAGGTTGTTCACCAGCCCCATGGAGCCGATGAGCTTGAAGGTCGTCACCAACGCGGCGGCTCCGCCGGGCAGGAACATGGTGATCATGAGGGCGTAATAGACCAGTTCGCGGCCGCGAAACCGGTAGCGCGCCAGGACGTAGCTGGTGGGGATGCTGACCGCCAGGCACAGCACAACCGATCCGACCGCCACCACGATCGAATTGGCGATGTAATGGCCGACCGTGTTCCAGCCCTTGATCCAATTGACCCACGCCCATTGCGACGGCGCATCGAACCACCAGGGATTGACCGTATACTGGTCGTTGGTCTTGAAGCTGATCATCAGCATCAGCAGAAAGGGCACGAAGGAGAAGATCAGCGCCCCGCACAGCAGCAGGTGCTTACTGCATTCCTTGAAGCGAAGGCGAGCGTGGTGCCTCATGTCACTTTTCCACCTTGAGGTGCTTCTGGTAGATCAGGGTGAGGAACAGCAGAAGCACGAACATCACCATGCCGAGCGCACAGGCGTATCCCATCTCGTTTTCGATGAACGCCTTCTGGTACATATACAAACCAGGTGTCAGGCCGGCGTTGTCGGGACCCCCATCGGGACCGAGCAGAATGAGGAAGAAACCGTATTCGCTCAGGGTGCTGATGGTAAGGAAGATGAGGTTGATCCGCACCTGGGTGAGGATGAGCGGAATCTCGATGCGAAAGATCTTGCCCCAGAAGCCGATGCCATCGAGTTCCGCCGCCTCGTAGACCTCCTTGCTGATGTTGGACAGCCCGGCGAGATAGATCAGCACGCCGACGGTGCCAATCCAGGGGAAGCCCCAGAGGATCACCGCCGGAACCACCAGTTTGCTGTGCCCCAGCCACGAGGGGCTGCCGTTGGCGAAGGCCCCGGTGGCTACCGGCCAGGTCTTGGTCAACAGGACCAACGTGAGGCCAATCCCCAGGGCCCAGAGAGCCAAACGAGCGAGCCGGTCGCGGGCTTCCAGGGGATCGCGGCGGTGCGACCATTCCACCAGGGCGGCGCTGGCGCCCAGCAGCACCGTCGCCCGTATCGTCAACACCAACGGCTCTGGACCCCACGCGAATGCGGCCAAACCGAGGACCAGGATCCACAGCATCCAGCGCTGGGGCACCGAGGCGAGACCGTCGCGCAGCAGCAGCAGGACCACTGCGCATGCCGCCAGACCCCAGGCCCCTCCGAACAGCGGCGTGATGAGTTGGGTGGGGAGCAGCAGCAGGGACCACAGCGGGCTGTCGCCATTCCAATGCAGCAGATTCGTAGCGATGAACGCCGCCACCTGGGGCATGCCCCGATCGAAAGCATCGAGCACCGACATCAGCCCGGTCCAGTTGAGCAACTTGTTGAACAGTCCCACGTTGGGGTCGTAGAAACCCTTCCAGAGCAGCAGGGCAACCAGGCCCGGGATCACCATCGGGATCACGAACATCACGCGGTAAAAAAACTGCCAGCGTTCACTCTTGAGGCGATGCAGCACGATCGCGACGAAGATCGAAGGCCACATCTTCAACACGTTGGCGGCCAGCAGGACGCCGATCAGGGAGAATGCCGCCCAGAAACGCGGATCGCCGCCGCCGAAGATCTGCGCGAAGTTGTGCAGACCCCGGTACTCCTCGACCGCTCCTCCATCCCACTTGAAAAGGGCGTATTTGACGGCCTCGAGGTTGGGGTAGTAGGTGAACACCGCCAAACCAGCAAGGGTGGGCAGCATCATCAGCCACAGCAGGGCCAGAAAGCGGGCCCGTGACCACCAGCCACGCCGGAGAGCGATGGCCGGGGTTCCGGCGACGGTGCTCATCGCGCCGCCTCCGGAAAGGACCTGCCGGTGGTGGCACCGATGGTCTGATTCCAGGTCAGGCGTAGGTTCTCCGCATTGGTCGTCATCACCTGGTTGGAGAGCAGGGTGCGGTAGCGACGATCGGCCTCCTGTCGATCGGCCCCGGACAGACGTGCCACCAGGGCCTGGACGCTCAGGGTGCGTTCGATGGTGCGTAGATAGGTTTTCTGATCGTCATAGGCCTTGGCCCAGATCCGCGGTTCGCCGATGGCGTCGTCGTTGTAGGCGTCCATGACCTTCTCGATCACCTGATCGATGCTGGCCTCGCCGCTCAGGAGAGCCTGCATCTGTCCGCGGTAGATCGACCCCACTTGTTGGGCGATGGGACCGATGGGTGCCCAGAAGGATAACTGCTGAAGGCCGTCCAGGCGGGGAGCGAAGGCCTGCATGCGCTCTTCAAGGCTGGTACCAATGACGTTGGGCCCCCAGTCGCAGGCGCGGTTGCAGCGCTGGTTCTGCACCCAACTGGTCAAGAAACGCAGAAAATCAACGGCTTCGGCGGTATGCCCGTACTTGTAGACTCCGAAGAGGTTGCCGCCCACCCATCCAGCCTCGCTGGCGGCGATCTTTGGCGGGTCGCCCCAGCGCTCACCCGGACCCGGGAGCGGGAACGGTACGATGCCCATGCGGAACTTGCCTTCGGTGAGGTGGTACAAGGTTCCGGCATCCCAGGAGCCGCTGAGATGGAAGGCTGCCTCTCCTTGCGTGTAGAGATAGATGCCCGTGTCGCGTTCAAGAGCCAGGAAGCCAGGCGGGAACTGTTCGGCCAAAGCCTGCGATGCCTCGGCGAGTTCGCGAAATGGCTTGTCATGGAAGTTGAACGCCCCGCTGCCGAGAGCTGCCCAGCCTTCCATCGGACTGACCATACCGTCCCGGTTGAGATCCATCGACCGGCGGTACGAAGCGAGGAAGGGCAGGAGATAATACTCGACGTAGACCAGGTTGGCGCGCGTGCCGGCGATGGGCACGATGCGCCGACCTTGCCGCTCGCCGTAAGCCTTCACCTTGGTGCAAATGTCGAGCAGCTGACCGAAGGTTCGGGGTGGCTCTTCGCTGCCAGTGGCCGCCTTGAGTAAGTCCTTGTTGTACGACAGCCTGCCGGGGATGAAGAAGTTGGTGGGGATGGCGTAAAATCCCTGCAAATCATCGTCGAAGGCCCCACGCATGCCATCAATGAAGGTGTCACGCCACGCCAGGGTGGGCAACGCCGCTGCGATGGCGGGATCAATGTCGGCGCCGGCCAGGTGATTCGGGGCATTGTAGGGGTTGGGCTGGCGCACCAGCTCGTCCAGGCACAGGAAATGCTGGGCTTTCTGCGCCCCACAGGATTTGAGGGCGAAATCACCCATCGAGATGAGGTCGGGGGCTTCGCGCGCCAGCAGGTTGGTGTTGACCACCTGACCATAGATCTTCTCGCTCACCGCCACCTGCATCACCACCACCGGTTTGGGGATCTCCCCGCGCCGGTGGCGCTCGGCCATCATCCGGTTGTAGTCGTCGATCACCAGTTGCAGGGCCTCACGATAGCCGGCTTCAAGCTGCCAGTGGAGCATGCGCACCACCACCCGCTGGTCGCTGTAATCGGATCGCCTCACCTTGGTCACCTGCCACAGGCTGATGGTGACCGCCACCGTCACCACCACGGCGCCGATGCCGTTCCAAGTCAGCAGCCAGCGCCAGCCCGCCGGCGGGTGGTAATCGCCACTCATGGCTTCGTCTCGCGGCCTGGTTTGCCACCGGCCTTCACCGCGGATGCGGGATCAAAGAGGCGGATGGGCGGTGGTTCCGCTCCCAGCCGCTTCATCTCCTGCTGGGCTTCCCAGGCGGCTCCGCATTTAGGATAGTCGGTGACGATGCGGCGGTAGTAGCGCACCGCCAGGTCGCGGTCATGCAGCTCCTCCTCGCTCAGGCGGGCGAGGCGCCAGCAGAACATCCACTCGCGGTTTTCGCCGTCGAAGCCCCGCGCATCGGCCTTGCGCAACGCGTCCACTGCCTGGCGTGCGTCACCGAGGAAAGCCCAGTGCAGTTCGCTGAGGTATTGCAGCATGATGGACGCCTTGGCTTCATCAGGATGGGTGTCCAACCAGCCCTCGAGCACCGCGACGCCACGAAGTACGTCCTCACGCTGCAAGCTCTGCGCCCAGGCAGCGGCCAGCCGGAGGCAGGCCTCTCCGGCTTCTGGCCGTTGCGGCCAGCGCTCCATCACCTGCATATACCTGGCGCGCGCCGCCGGGAGATCCTCGCGGTCGCCAAAATAATCGCGCAGCTCGGCCAGCCGACCGAGCTGAAGCTGGGCCTGGACCGCCTCGTCGCCCACCCCGGCATCACTCAGTTCGCGATAAAGCGCTTCGGCTTCAGCGATGCGCTCGGCGCTGGCGGGCTGCCAATGGTGGCAGGCCACCGCCAAGGCGAGGGAGGCTTCACGCCGCATAACGTCGTGCGCCGGGGCAATGGCGCGCACCTGGCTGAAACAGGCGTGGGCGCGGGTGAACTCGTAGCGCGCCAGCTCCTCCTGTCCCTGGGTCATGAGCTGGCGCTGGTCGGTTGAGGGCGATCCGTCGCCGCAACCAACGAGGAGGATGACCACAAGACCCAATCCGCGGATGGGTGCCAATGAGCAAAGCGGCGATGATGCAGTCACGGCGGCCGAGATCAGACCTTGGGTCTGACGAGGTAGTGTCGGGGCTTGGGGAGGCATGCCTTCCACAAGGCTTCGGTTGCATTCTTAATCTCCGCTTCCAACTCATTCTGGCGCGGCTTCCACTGCTGGTAGGTCTCAAGTTGCCAAACCCCGTAGGTGAATTTGTCCTCCTTGGCCTTGCGCAAGCGTTCGCCAAGCAGGACGTCGATGGCAGCCTGGTCGCCGGCATTCAGATGCTTGGCCTGGCGGATGATACCATGCTCCACCGCTACCAGTGTGCGTAGGCGCTGGCTGATCAGCATGTGACGGTGATCGTTGATCGTCCTGACTTCCACGGACTGACGATATTGCGGGGTGGCTTCGTTTTGCGCCAGATCGATGCCCGTGGCAAGGTCATCGGCAGTGGCTTCGAGCACCAGATGCCCATCGATGAGTAATTCATAGCGTCCAACAGGCAAACTTGTGATGCTCAGGGGTTCGCGATTCAGCTCTGCCATCAGTGGAACCAGGGTCAAAGCTGACCGTGCTCCGGGGGGAACGGGGAAGGGAAGCGATTCTGCCAGGCTGGTGAAGGACACGGCGCCATCACGTCGGACGAGGTCGCTCACCGTGCAGCGTTCGACGGTGAGCTTCCCGCTGGCGGCATCGATCGATAATCCGGCCACCGTCCCAGGAAGGCCCTGGGCCTTCAGCATCAGATAGGTCATCACCAGGTGGCCAGGCGCCCCAGGGTGGACGCGATCGGCGCCCACAATGGTGTAGGAAGGATCCGCAGCCTGCCCCTCGGCATTGATGCGGGTCAGGGGGGCATGGAAATCCACGACCGTGCCATGATGCCGGTCGGCAAGTTCACGACCCAGGCCGGCGCAAGTAGCGAGAGCATCGTTCACCCCCACATAATTGTCGGTCTTCTGGTTCCCGGTCTGGTCATAGATCGATGGGGTCAGGACAATGATGCGGCAGCTCAAGTCATCGAGGCGAAGGGCGAGCTGCTCAAGGTTCGCGGCATAGTCATCGATCGCCTTGCGCTGCAGCGCAGGATCGGGTCGATCGGCACTATCCGTGGGGTAAAGATGGCGACCGACATCATTCATGCCCAGCATGATGGTCGCCACCGTCGGCCGGTGCACGGCGATATCCCAGTCAAAACGTCGCAAGACACCACTGGCGCTGTCGCCGGCGATTCCGCAATTGTGCATCGAAAAGCGTGCTGATGGCAGGCGGGTAGCGTAGAACAGCAGCAGATTCGCGTGGTAGCCACCACCGTGCGTAATGCTGTCGCCAATGAGGCAAACGGAATCGCCCGCAGTAAACGCCGGCACAGGCACCTCTGTGGCAGGGGAAACAGACGCGCATGCGAGGAGGAGGAGGCTGGTAATCGTTCTCATCGACGCTGTCCTGTCCCTTCCCCATAGACGGTGGCCGGGGCCTCAATGACATCATTATAATCAGATCTTCTATTTTATATATGTCCGCACGACACGACACTGTATCCTTGAGTGAACCCGCACCGCTTCCATGAGCCACCTGATAAGCGCACCAAACCCTGAACGGATCCTCGTGTAGGGCCCCGAGAACCCCCAAAGTGGCTGCGAGAAGCTTGGGATGGCATTACACCGCAGGACAACATCAAAATGCGTCGTGCTCGAGCCCCGCACCATCACCAGATTGAACGCGATCAAACCGGCGATGAAAAAGCCGTGGCCAAGGTAGGGAATAAAAAACTATTCGTGTCGTCCCGGGCTGAACAATCGGCCAGATGAAAAGAATAGACAAATGACAAAAAAAGTCCCCGAGGGGTTGCTCGGGGACTCTCAGAAAAAACCCGGCAGCGACCTACTTTCGCCATAAAGACTATCATCGGCCCTGGCGAGCTTAACGGCCGTGTTCGGAATGGGAACGGGTGTGACCTCGCCG
>JBILDK010000076.1:0-9215 GCA_044352625.1 Planctomycetota bacterium | reverse complement strand
TCACCACCAGGTTGGTGCGACCCTCAGCGGCGCGCTCCCGGAGGTGCTGAACCACCCGCGTGAGGCCATCGGGGTCCAGGCCGCGATCGGGCTCGTCCAGCAGCAGGACCGGGGGATCGCCCAGGGTTGCGGCGGCCAAGCCGGCGCGACGCTGCTCGCCCAGCGAGCATTCCGCCAGCGGCTTGCCGAGCAGCGCACCGACGCCGAGTTCCTGCGCCAGCGGGGTCAGACCTGCCTTCAGGCCCTTGGCCCAGCTGATCAGGTCGAGCCATTCGCCGACCCGGGTGGTTCCCGGTACCGGCGGCCGGTCCGGCATCCAGCCGAGGAGGCGTCGGGCCGCCATCGCTTGGTGGACAAGATCACAACCACCCAGCGATACCCGGCCGGCCATCGCTGGGATGACGCCGGCAATGGTGCGCAGCAGAGTGGTCTTGCCGCAGCCATTGGGCCCGCGCAGCACGATCGTTCCTGGCCCCCAGGTCACGGAAAGCGGGCCACCGAGCCGTCGACCGCCAATCGACCAGACCAGTCCCTGCAATGCGATCATGAGCACACCGCGGCGACGCCGCGTGCGGCAAAGACAGGGACAATGGCGGCGACCACGCCTCCGTTGTCCGGGTACGCTTCGAGCAAGCGCAGCGAACCGAGAGCCACCGCCAAGGCGATGCCGACCGCCATCCCGATCCCCAGCGGCGGCGAGCCCCACACCACGGCGAGGGTGGCCAGTGCGGCCACCGCCAAGCCCTGCACGGTCAGCGGTGCCGCATAGGCCAGCACGCGCCAGCGCAGATCGCTGACCGGCAGCGCCGTCACGAGTTCGCTGCGCGTGGCGCGGAAGTCCGTCGTGAGATGCACCAGGCCATTGACCGCCAGGCCGGCAAGGCCGACGACCAGCACCATGCCTGACGGGCGCTCCGACGGTTGCCAGCCCGCCAGCCACCAGCCCCCGCTGGCAGCCAGACCTGCGGCAACGAACAGGCGGAGCGGGGCCTCAATCGGGCGTTCGCTCAGGATGTGCACGAGTATGCCTGTCCAGCCGCGCCCGATCCGCCCGGTCGCGCTGGGGACAGACGGCGGGATGCGCATCGCCAGCCCTGGCACTGCAAGGACGAGCAGGGCGAGAACGCAGCCCGTGAACGTCAGATGTGCCACGGCGGAGGCACCAACGCAGGCGACGCCAAGACCGAGAATGCTCCAACCCGGCCAGGACCGCCCGACCATGATGGCCCAGGTGGTCGCGATCATCCCCCCCAACAGCGCCGCCCCCCGCAGCAAGGCCTCTGGTCCAGCACCAGTCGCCAAGGCCCAGCCACAACCGGCCAGGGCCAGGACGAGGACCGGGCGGCTGACGATCGTTGCCCAGCCGAGTCCTGCCAGGAGCAAGATCACCGCTCCACCGGGCAGCGCGCGCAGTTCTGACATGCCTGGTACGCAGCTGCGGGCGCATACCGCCACAAGCACCGTAGCGAGTCCTACGGGCAAGCCGGACAGCAGGTCGCCCGAGCCGCTGCACAACGCACGGACGCCATCGATCGACCACCACACCAGCAACACCAGGGATAAGCCGCAGAGCAGTATCAGTACCGGCATGGCTGCAGTCAGTCGTGCGAGCCTGGCCTGTGCCGTCTGCACCATGGAACGCCGACCCAGTTGCGTGACGAGACGTGCCGCGCGCATGGTTGCGCCGAAATGAGAAAGGTTCACCGTGGGCCCATGCATGGTGAGACGTCAGCAACCGCCGTTGCTGACCGGATCATCTGGAAGCTGCGGATGCGCCGGATTCAACAACAGGGTGCCCCACGTGTCGGCACGACGGCCCTGAAGTGCTGTCGCCGGTCATGAACCGCTGCTCAAACGAGTGCGTGAGGACACATGCGGAAACGCTGGCGCCGGGCGCCCTGATCCCGACGGTCTCCGGGAGGGTCGTGACGTTCGACGAGACACGGCTCCGGTTCAATGTTGACACGCATGGCGCTCCTCCCGCTGATCGCATGGGTTCCCGAGCTGTCCGCTGCCATCATGGTCGCCGATGGCCCTCATGCCGACGGACCTCATGGCTGACATGAACTCCAGCGCTGATGCCCGGCAGGATGCTGCGGCCGCCTGCCTCCCGGTGTGGCCGGAATCATCCATCAGGTGGATCGGCCGGTGGGCATGAACCCGGTCCTGGTCCTGTTTGATGGCGATTGTCCACAATGCCATGGCTGGGTGCGCTTCATCACCGCCCGGGACGCCCAGGGACGCTTCCACTGCACCCCGCTGCGTTCGGAAGCAGGGCAGGCCGTCTGCCGGTCCCACGGCCTGGATGCGGCCCGGATCGACAGCGTGGTGGTAGTGGTCGACGGCACAGCCTACCTCCACAGCGGGGCGGTGCTGGCGATCGCCTGCCGATTGCCGTGGCCCTGGCCACTGCTGGGCCTCGGCTATGCGATACCCAGGGTCCTGCGCGATGGGCTGTACCGGGCCCAGGCCGCCCGTCGGCAGCGACAGCCAGGATCGGGCTGTCCGTTACCGGACGCCCTGCTGCCGAACCTACCCCACCCACCGGCCCGCTGGCCACACAGCGCGGGGCAACGCTGGCGATTCTGGGCCGGGTACTGGTGCTGGTTCCTGCTGCTGCTGCCGTGGATGCTGCTGCGCCAGCTGGCGGTGTCGGCGTGCGATCTGTGGTGGGCCTGGCGCACCGCCGGTCGCACCTGGCAGCTTTGCGACGGGCGGCTGCAGATCTCGTTCCTGGGCCACTCGGAACTGCTGCTCACCGCCGGGATGTTTGGCGAACGCTTCACCCTGCTGCGCTGGGGCGATGTGGTGATCGATCCGGGGCCCGCCCGCTGCCGCGACCAAGCGCTGCGAGCCCTGGCGGACGGCACGCCGCCGGCCCTGGTGGTCTGCACCCATCTCCACGAGGAGCACATCGGCAACGCCGCCCTGGTCGCCGGGCGCTTTGATATCCCGGTGGCCGCCTCGGCGGCGACGCTGGCGGCGCTGCGTGATCCGCCCCGCCTTCCTGGGGGCCGCTCCCTCCTCATGGGCGTCGCACGCGTGGTGCCGGATGGACGCCTGACTGTCCTGGGCCCGCTGGTCGTCACCGGCCAGGTGCGCCTGGAGGTCATCGCCGCCGAGGGGCACTGCGCCGGACACGTGGTGCTGTTCGCCCGCGACGAAGGCGTGCTGTTCGCCGGCGATGCGTTCCTGCATGAGCTGTTCACCTCACCCAACGCCGATGCCGATCACCGGGCCTGGATCCCGACCCTCGAACGGCTGGCGGAACTGCCGGTGCGCACCCTGGTCGGGGCCCATGGGGCGATCATCTCCTGCGATCCGGCCCTGCCGCCCATCCCGGGCGTGGTGGTGCGCGGTGATCCGCGCCAGCGCATCGCCGCCAAGCTCGCCTTTCTGCGACGGGTCGCGGCCATCGTGGCCGATGGCGAACGGAACGGGATACGACATGCCATCATCGAGGCGGTGGTGTTCCCCTGGCATCGGCCGTGGGCCTGGCGCACCTGGTTCCACGACGAGGGTTTTCGCCTGCTCACCTGCGGGGAGTTCTCGCGCACCCATCTGATCCGCAGCCTGTCGGCGCGGCCCGAACGGGTGCCCGTCCGCTTCCCGGCCCTGCGCCGGCTAGGTGCCAGGCTGGCGGAGTCCGGCCCCGAACTGCTGCGCATCCACCTGCTTGCCGGCCGCCCTGAATCGGTGCTGGTGATCGCGGGCTCGATCCTGCTCAGCGCCTGGGCGCTGCTCGCCCTGGCGCCGGGCGCCAGCCTCGATGATCCCATCCAACGCCTCATCGCCGCCGGGCCCGCCATCGCCGACCATCCGGCTCGCCTGCTGGCATTGCTGTCGTTGTGGACCATCTGGTGGTGGATCGTGGGCGGTGCGATCACCCGCCGGATGGCCCTGGCCGTCGCCGGCGAGAACAACGAATCCTGGGGCGCGAGCCTGCGCTGGTGCCTGCGACCCGGCTTGGCGGTGCCCAGCGCCCTGGCCAGCGTCTGCCTGCTGGCGGTCGCCTGCGCGCCGCGCTGGCCCTGGGCCCTGCTCGCCATGCCGGCGGTGTGGCTGGTGGCAGGGCTGCTCTATGCCGGGCTGTGCCTGCCGCCGGGACAGTTGTCCTACGGCTGGGCCGGACTGACGGCGATCCTGCGCCATCCCTGGCCGTTCCTGCGCCGGCAACTGGGGTTCCTGGTCGGCTTCGCGCTGTCGACCGGTGCGGTCCACGCCGCGGCCGCAGCCTGGATCGCCAGCATCCACCTGCTGGCAGGCTCTTGGAGTTGGTGGGCGCTGGCGCTGGCGGCCCCTGCGGCGGTCTATGCCCTCGGCTACACCACCGCCAACCTCAAGTCGCTGCAGATCTGGCTGTGGCTGCGGCGCGACGATCCGTGATCGCGGTCCGCATCGGCCACGACCACTTCGCGGTGTGGCGCATCGACGCCGGCCTGGCGGCCTCGCTGGTACCGGGGGCCGCACCGCTGCTCGACGCGGTGGGTGGCTGGCTGCTGCATGCGGCGGTGGAGTTCCGTTCCTGTCGTCTGTTTGGCGTGCCGGTGCCCGGCGGGCTGCGCAGCGCCGCCTGGCTGGTGCCGTGCCGTCGGCCCCAGGGCGGGATCGCCAACGCCCTGGTCCGTCGCATAATTTATCACCCGCTGCTGCCCGGGAACTGCCGGCTGCCGGGATGGTCGACCTCCCGCATCGGCATCGGTGCCGATGGTTTCCGGGTCCTGGGCGAAACCTGGGCACGCGCCCGACCGGGAATCCCGGACCACGACCTCGCCTGGTTCGATCAGGATCGCGGCGGGCTGCTGCCGGGCCGCACGGGCTGGCGCCCCTGGCCCATCGCCAAGCGCGACTGGGGCTGGCACGCCCGCAACGCGGATCTCGGCCCCACTCCCTGGCCGGCCCGGCCCGTGGGGCTGATCACTGTCGCTACGACGGTGGCCTGCTGGGGAAGGCCGCAAAGCCGATAGGAGCTCAGTTGGCGGCCCCGATGAACTGTCCAGGATCCAAGGACAGCGCGACGATGGCGCCAACTGCTCCCAGGGCGAGGATTCCTCCGGCCTCGCTCTGACTGCGTCCCCCGATCCGCATGCCGCCGACCAGCCAACCATGTCCGTGTTCGGAACGCACCGCTTCGCGATAGGCAGACAACATGGTGCGCTGTTCGGATGGAAGGACCATGTTGAGCAGCGGCAAGGCCTGGTCCAGGCAGGCACCGGAGCGCATGACCAGGGCGAACGGCGCTGGCTGGTTGGGCATCGCGGCCAGAGCCGAGCGTACCTCGGGGTTTTCGCAAAAACCGCCCGCAGGGAGGAATGCCGCGGACCCCGCTGGGTCGGTTGTCAGGAGGAGATGGCCATTTCGCCAGCAGCCATGGATCGCCAGTTCCTCGTGCGTGAAGGTGAATGCGTCGGCATCGCCGACTGCCCGACTAGCGATCAGTTCCAACGCATCGGACTCGGTCATGGGTATCTCGGCGCACAGCGCGGGAAACGGCATCCCTGGCTGCAGCCAGATCAAGGCATCCCCGTCCAGACGATCAAGTACAGTAGCCGCGGCCGCTGCCGAGGCTTGCTGCACGGGATCAACAAAGCGCAGTGATCCGGCCAGCCCGTTGAGCGTGAGATTCACCCGCACCTGGTTCTTCCCGCCCTGGGGACTGTCACCCTGCGACGGGGCGGCAAGGGCGGAGCGCAGCCCGGCGAACGTGGTTCCGCGGCCGAGCCGGACCACGGTCGCAGCAAGGGCCTGACGCGGAACCTGCTCCAGCTTCAGCCGGTCGCAGGCTGGGCTTGGCGCCGGCATGGCCTGGTCCACGGCGAGTCCGTTCCAGACCAGGTGGGCACCGGATGGTCCCATGGTCATGGCAACGGTCAGGAAGGCCTCTGGCTTGCAGTCGGGGACCCCCGGGTCGATCACCATGGCCAGATTGAGGTCGGCACCTCCAGGAGCGCCTGCCAGGACTGAGGCGATTCCGGCAGCATCGCCATGTGCAGCGTCGTAGGCGATCGTGACCTGCCCCGGGGCGTTCTCGGTCCTGAGCATCGATCGGATAGCCTGCGGCTGGGCTTCGACCCAGGTTCGGATCAGCGTAGATACGGCGGCACTCTCTCGCCCATCCAGGTATGCGATATCGGCACGGAAGCTCGGCTGACCGACATTGTCTTCCGCCTGCGCTGCTCCAGGCGGGCCTTGCTCGTGAGAACCATCGGCGGCGAGCTTGCGCAGATATGCGATCTGCCGATTCCTGGAAAGATTGGAGAATGGCTCTATGATGCATCGCGCACGGCGCACCCCGGACAGGTCAGCCAAGATCGTCGCCTGCTTGCTCGGGATCAGTTGCGCCTCTGGTTGCTGGTGAAACCGGGCGAGCGCGGTCGGAACATCGTCGATGCAGGCCACCAGATAGATCCGTGCGCGCTCGGGATCGATGCGGGTCGGCGTCACATCCGCCTGCGTGCCGCCGTCGACGGTCGCGGATGCCGGGGGCAGCGCAGACGGTTCGGCGCTCGTGGCCATGGTAGAGAAGCGTTGATGGAGGATGCCGGCGGTGAGCAGCACGACGGCTCCGGCGATAGCGATGCGGGACATGATGTTTCTTTTCTGAAGCGACCAGCGGAGGGCACGTTCCGGCGACGCGGTCGACCCGCCTCCGGAATGGACTGAGGCACGAACGCGCAGGTGGACAAGCACCGCTTCGGGAACTGCTGCCTGGGCCTCGGCGTGGAGGCAGGCGAGCAGGACTGACGATCCCACAACTACGCCGCGTCGGGCAAAGGCTGCCCGCAGGCGCTCCACCCCACGCTGGACCCGGGCATGCACCGTGCTGATGCCGGACCCGGTGTGCGCCGCTACCTCGGCCAGGGTGCAGCCGGCGAGGTGGTGGAGCGACACCGCCTCGCGCTCAGCGGCGGGGAGTTCCGCCAGACAGGACTCCAGGTGGGCGGCAAGGTCGGGCATGGCCGGTTCCTCGACTGGTAGCGGTGGTGGCGCCTGGCTTTCGGCATTGCGACGTCGCCCACGATCGCGCAATGCGTTGCTGATCACGTTGCTCGCAACCTGCATGAGCCAGGCCGCCAGCACCGGGCTGGCGGCCGCCTGGCCACCCTTGCGGGCGAGGACGAGAAATACGGCCTGGGTAGCATCATCAGCATCAGCAGTCCCGAGGGACATGCGGCAGCGGTTGTAGATCCGTTTGGCGTGGCGGGCGACGATCTGCTCGAATGCCCGCTCATCGCCCGCCGCCCAGGCAACGGACAGAGCGGCATCGCTCGACTCGACCGGCGGGATGGCTTCCATCATCAAGGGCTCCTTCATCATCATATTTCCTCTCGAAGCTGTCTTTCCATCAGATTGCAGTCGCGCGCCGTTATCGCATCGAGATCCACCGGAATGTCCCTCCCAGGTTGTGCGGAAGGCCGTCCATCGATTGGTTTCCTGAGCCCAGGGGTCGTGGGCAGGCCCAGAGCGATACACCCGACGCCTGCAGGAACTGCGCGACAGGCACCAACGGTCCCGACCCGTCACCCGTGCACCATCGTCCCACGGCGCAGGGATGACCCCTCCGCATGTCAAACAAACAGAAACGGACGCTCCCACAGAAAATCGGGCAGGCGGCAAGCCCTGTTTTAACCACGCTACAGACTCCGTTCAAGCGGGTTGAGCGGAATATGGCTTCGCCCACGGGCGGTCCTGCAGGATCGAAACAGACATATCAGCGCAATGTGAGTCATGTCAGCCAGGCCGACTGCGGCGTATGCTCTGAGCATGAACTCCAACATCCCGATCCTGTCGTCCAAGCCCGATTGCGCTGAGGCGCTTGAGCGCGTAGCCACCTGGTTGCGCGGCGGGCTGCTTGGCCGGCCTCCGATCCGCTTCAGCGCCCACAACAGCGAGTACGGCAGCCGCGACCGCAGTCTGGGACGGATTTGGCCCGGCCTTGAGCAGCGCTGGCGGGATGTGGCCTATCAGGTCGAGCTGTTCGAGCACGAACTCGTCCACGGCAGCTACTTGGCCGAGACCTTTCCGATCTACTGGCCCAATCTCGGTCCCGGTGTCTACGCCGCCATGCATGGTTCGCCGGTCAGTTTCGGGGAGGTCACCTCGTGGACCGAACCGATGGCCGATCCCCGCTCGGCGGCGATGGACTGGAAACACGCCTACCTGGCGGATCTGGAGGCCATGACCCGCCTGTCCCTGGAGCGTTCCCAGGGCCGCTGGTATACCGGCTACACCGATCTCCATGGCAGCCTCGACTGCCTCGCCGACTGGCGTTCACCGCAGCAGTTGTGCATGGACCTGATGGACGATCCCGAGCTGGTCGACGACCTGCTGGTGGTGGCCGAGCGGTCCTTCGTCCCGGTGTTCGACCACTTCGACCGCATCCTGAAAGCCGCACATCAGCCTTCATGCAACTGGATGGGCATCCCGGTGGACGGCCGCCTGCACATCCCGTCCTGCGACTTCGCCTTCATGATCTCGCCGAAACAGTACAAGCGCTTCTACGAGCCCAGCCTCGACCGCGAAGTGGCGGCTATGACCCACAATATCTTCCACCTCGACGGCAAGGGTGTGGCGCGGCACCTCGACAGCCTGCTGGCCAACCCGCGCATCAACGCCATCCAGTGGGTCCAGGGCTGCGGCACCGATCGTCCGATCATGCAGTGGCTGCCCCTGATCAAGAAGGTCCAGGACGCCGGCAAAGGCATCATCGTCGATCTGGCTCCGGCCGAACTCGATGAGTTCATCCGCTCCACCTCGCCGCGCGGCATCTATTTCTGCATCGACGCCCCGAGCCAGGACCAGCAGGCGATCATCGAGCGCGTCGCGCGCTGGTAGTTCACCGCGGGCAAATCCGGGCATGATGACGCCCATGCCCAAGCCCGCAGTCTTCGAGCCGGGCACGTATGCCGAGCCCTGGCATCGCATGCTTGAGGGCTTTCGCGGCCTTGACCACCGGGTGCTGGGCGTTGCCGCCCGCCGACGCTGGGCGGCGCATCCCTATCTGGCCGACATCCAGGTGCGGTCCTGCGGCCACTACCGGCGCGCCAGCGACCATTCCTGGCGCCGGCGTGGATTCACCGAGGGGGTGTTGATCTACTGCACCGCCGGGGTTGGCTGGTACCGGCGCGGAAAGCGCACCTGGCCGGTGGCAGGGGGCGATCTGCTGTGGTGTCCGCCAGGTACCAGCCATGCCTACGGTGCGGAGGCGGTCGACC
>JBILDK010000496.1:0-2685 GCA_044352625.1 Planctomycetota bacterium | reverse complement strand
GCTGCTCGCTGGCCCACTCGATGCGCTGATCGTGATGGACTGCAACCCGGCTTACAGCCTGCCGGGTGCCGCAGCGGCCATCGCGCGCGTACCACTGGTGGTGGCGGTGGCCGACCGGCGCGACGAAACCGCCGAACTGGCCCACTGGATCGCGCCCACCACCCACGGTCTTGAATCATGGGGTGACGCCGAGGTCGCGCCCGGCGTGTATGCCCTCCAGCAGCCGACCATTCGTCCGCTGTGGGATGCGCGCGAGGCCGAGCAGTCGTTGATCGCTTTCGCGGCGGTCGCTGGGTTCGCCGCGTTCGTGGCGCCGGTGACCAAGACCGAGGAGCTGAGCGTGGTGGCGCGTCGGCCGCTGTGGCGTGCCAGCAACCATGGCGTCCGCGCGTGGGCGGACTATGTGCGCAGCGTGTGGAGCGGCGCGGTGCATCAGCGCGCCGCCAGCCTGGCCACTCCCCAGGCCTTCTGGACGGCGGCCCTCGCCCGGGGCGTGGTCGAGGTCCCGGTGCCAACGACGCGTGAGATTCGGATATTTGACCCCGCCGCAGCCACGGGACTGGCGGGTTTCCGCGCGGCGACCGGCTATCGGCTGGTGCTTTCGGCCAGCCGCACCCTGCGCGATGGCGCCCAGGCCAACAATCCGTGGCTGCAAGAGCTGCCGGATCCAGTGTCGAAGATAACCTGGGATAACTATCTCGCCGTGTCCCCGGCCGACGCCCAACGCGAATTGCTGGGCGAAGGCAGCGTGGTCACGCTCACCGTGAACGGCAGCGCTATCGCGGTGCCGGTGCATGTGCAGGAGGGTCAACACCCCGGCACGCTCGAACTGTTCCTCGGCTGGGGCCGCACCCAGGCCGGCCAGGTGGCCGGGCTGACCGACGGCTTTGCGATCAACGCCTTTGCCCTCGCCCACCATCCGCTGGCGGGCATCCACGACGCGACCCTCGCGGCGGCGGGCCGCACCTACGAGCTGGCGGGCACCCAGGGGCACGACCGCATCGCCGGCCGCCCCATGCCGCTCGACACCGAAGGCGTGGGCCATGCCCTGGCGGCCAACTGGCAGACCGGGACCGATGGCAAGCCCGGCGGTCGCCTCAGCCTGTGGCGCACCAGCCCCGCCTATGTCGGGCGCAAGTGGGGTATGACCATCGACATGGACGCCTGCACCGGCTGCAATGCCTGTGTGGTGGCGTGCAGCGCAGAAAACAATGTGCCGGTCGTGGGCCGCGACGAGGTGCGCAAGAATCGCGAGCTGCATTGGATCCGCATCGACCGCTATTATAGCGGCGACGAGTCAGCCAAGCTCGACGTGGACGTGGTCCACCAGCCGATGATGTGCCAGCACTGCGACAATGCGCCGTGCGAAGTGGTGTGCCCGGCCAACGCCACCATGCACAACAATGAGGGTGTCAGCCTGCAGATCTACAATCGCTGCATCGGCACCCGCTACTGCGCCAACAATTGCCCCTACAAGGTGCGCCGCTTCAACTGGTACGAGTACAGCCAGTACCGCGCCGGTCCCCAGGGCAGCAGTTCGCCCCTGGCCCGCATCCAGAAAAACCTCATCACCGAGGGCCGCACCAGCGCTGCGGCCGAGATGACGCATGCGCCGCTGCAACTACTGCTCAATCCCGAGGTCACGGTGCGTTCCAAGGGCGTGATGGAGAAGTGCAACTTCTGCGTCCAGCGCCTGCGCGACATACGCGACGAGGAAAAAACGGACGGCAAGGCCCTGCCCGATGGCGCCATCACAACCGCCTGCGCCCAGACCTGCCCCAGCCAGGCCATCGTGTTCGGTGACCTCAATGACGACCGCGCCAAGGTCGTGACCCTGGGCAACGATCACGCCGGACGTGCCTTCAAGGCGCTCGACGAGGAATTGAACACCCGGCCAGCGGTCGCCTATCTCAAGCGGATCCGGCATCGCGAAGCAGCGGCCCATGTGGCCGGGAGCCACCCATGAGTCCCCAGGGCCCGAGCGCCGCCCAGATCACCAGCGACCTGACCGCGCCCATATTCCGGGTGCCGTCCCTGGCTTGGTTCGGAGCCTTCGCCACCGCTGCCGGCCTTGCCGGTCTGATGATGGCGTGCGTGCTGATGTACTGCATCGAGGGCTACGGCATTTTCGGTGTGGACAACACGGTGAACTGGGGCAACGACATCGCCTCGTACATCTTCTGGATCGGTATTGCCGTGGCCGGCACCTTGGTGTCGTCGGTGTTGCTGCTGTTTCGCCAAAAGTGGCGCACCGGAGTCAACCGCGCGACCGAGGCGATGACCGTGTTTGCGATCAATATCGCCGGCATCTATCCGCTGATCCACACCGGCCGCCCGTGGGTCGATTATTGGCTGATCCCCCACCCCAACGACCTCGCCCTGTATCCGCAGTTCAAGTCGCCCATCGTGTGGGACGTGTTTGCCATTACCGGGTACGCCACCACCTCGGTGCTGTTCTTCTATCTTGGCCTGCTGCCCGATCTGGCGGCAATCCGCGATCGCTGCCCCGACACCCGCATCGGCCGCATCCAGCGTCTGGTGTACAGCGCCCTGGCCATGGGTTGGAAGGGCACCGCCTCGCAGTGGCGCCACTACGAGCGCGCCTACACCCAGTTCGCCTGGGTCGCCACGCCGCTGGTGATCGGCATGCACTCGACCATCGCCACGCTGCTGGCGGTGTCGGTG
>JBILDK010000495.1:0-2686 GCA_044352625.1 Planctomycetota bacterium | reverse complement strand
GGTCGTCCGGTCGTCCTCCCGTGCCAGCGGTGCTGGTGCTGCACCACATCGCGGGTGCGAGCTGGTCGCCGCACGGTCTGAGCCGTCAGCCAAGCGCGAGACGACCGGACGACCGGACGACCGGACGACCGGACCTTCACGAGACCGGACCTTCACAAGACCGGACAAGCGAAACGACTTCCCGGCTATATAAGCAATGCCATTCTGTCACCCATGCAGACCGACCTTGCCACCTGCCGCGACCTTGCCGCCCAGGGTTTCAACCTGATTCCGCTCGTGCGCCGCCTGGTGGCCGACGACCTGACGCCGGTGGGCGCGTTGTCCCGCCTCGCCGACGAGGCCCATGCCTTCCTGTTCGAGAGCGTGGTTGGCGGCGAGCGCGTGGCGCGCTACTCGATGTTTGGCTGCCGGCCCAAGGAGCGCCTCGTGGGCGACCTCAAGGGCATCACGTTGCATCGCGCCGACGGCACCAGCCAGCGTCTGGCGGGCGATCCCTACACCGCGGTGCGCGCCTACCTCAAGCCGATCAGGGCCGCGCACCTGCCGGGGCTGCCGCGCTTCACCGGCGGTCTGGTGGGATATTTCGGCTACGACGCGGTGCGCCTGGTGGAAAAACTGCCGGACGTGCCGCCGGACCGGCTCGGTCTGCCGGACCTTCACCTGATGCGCTGCGACACGGTGGGCGTGTTCGATCACAGCTTCAACCACCTGTTGCTCATCGGGCACCTCGACCTGACCAGCGGCGCCACGGTCGAGGCCGCCTATGCCGGAGCGGTGCGCGAGCTCGACGCCCTCCAGGCGCGCCTCGCCGCCCCCGCGCCGATCCGCCTGGTGGCCCCGGAACCCGCGCCCGATGCGGTGTTCACCAGCCACACGCCGCGCCCCGCGTTCGAGGCCGCCATCGGCCGCATCCACGAATACATCAAGGCCGGCGATGCCTTCCAGGTGGTGCTCAGCCAGCGGCTTTCTGCGCCGTGCCATCTCTCACCCTTTCAAGTGTACCGCAGCCTGCGCAGCCTGAATCCGTCGCCCTACCTGTTCCTGCTGCGCCTGGGCGAGGCGAGCCTGGTGGGCGCCAGTCCCGAACTGCTGGTGCGGGTCGAAGACGGCATCGTCGCAGTGCGTCCCATCGCCGGCACCACGCTGCGCGGCACGACCCCGGCCGAGGACGAGCGCCTCGCCGCCGAGCTCCTGGCGGATCCCAAGGAGCGCGCCGAGCACACCATGCTCATCGACCTCGGCCGCAACGACGTGGGCCGCGTGTGTGAAGCCGGCAGCGTGCAGTTGACCGAAACCATGGTGATCGAGCGCTACAGCCACGTGCAGCACATCGTCAGCCACGTCCAGGGCCGGCTGCGCGCCGGGCTCGATGCGCTTGATGCGCTGGCCGCCTGCCATCCGGCGGGCACGGTCAGTGGCGCGCCCAAGATCCGTGCCATGCAGATCATCGACAGCTTGGAGCCGGTGAAGCGCGGGCCCTATGCCGGCGCGGTGGGCTATCTGGATTTCCGCGGCAACCTCGACACCTGCATCGCCCTGCGCACCGCCATCCTGACCCCGGGCGAGGTCCATGTGCAGGCCGGCGCGGGCATCGTCGCGGATTCGGTGCCCGCTTCCGAGTTCGAAGAAACGCTGCGCAAGGCCCGTGCGACCCTGGCGGCGATCAGCCGCGCCCACCAGTTCTGATCCGCACCATGGCCGCCGCGACCGTGGTTGGTGGTTGGTGGTTGGTGGTTGGTGAGCCCGGGGCACGCACGCGCCTGGTCTCCTTCAGGCACCGAACGGGTGGGACCAAGGCATGACGCGGTCGACCACCCACCACCCACCACCCACCACCCACCCGCCGGCGGCCACCGCCGCCGTCACCCACCTGGCGCGCTCACGGCTGTTCGCCGGTGCTGCGGTGCCGGTGCATGTGAACCGGCCGGTTCATGACGGCGACACGCCGCTGCACACCCATGACTTCATTGAGATTGCGCTTGTGGCCGAGGGCCGCGCCGTGCATCGCACCATCGGCGGCACCATCGCCATCGGCCCAGGCGACGCCTTCATCATGCATCCCGGCGCGTGGCATGCCTACGAACGATGCCAGGGGCTGCATCTGGCCAACTGCACCTTTGCCGGCGACCTGCTGGTTCGTGAGCTGGCGTGGACCGTCGAAGACCCGCGACTGGGCGCGTTGCTGCACCGCGCGCCTGGCGAGCCGTTGCACCTGCGCCTGCCCGAAGCTGGGCTGCGCGCCGCGCTGAGTGCGGCGGACGCAATTCGTGGTCTGCAATCCAGTGACGCCACGGCGCGGCCCGCAATCCACGGCCACCTCCTGCTCTTGCTCGCGGCCCTGGCGCCACAGGTCCCGGTCACACGGAGCGGCCGCCCGGCACTGTCAGAGCCTTTGCAGCGCGTGATCAATGCATTGGAAAACGACCTGCGCCGCCCGTGGTCCATCGCCGCCTTGGCCACGCTCGCTGGCTGCGACCGTGCGCACCTGATCCGTTCGTTCCGCCGCGCCACTGGCCTGCCGCCGGGGGCGTGGTTGATGCGCCGCCGTGGCGAGTTGGCTGCGATCGCACTCCTCACCAGCGATATGCCGGTGGCCGCCATCGGCGCCCGGGTCGGCTGGGACGACCCAGCCTATTTCGCCCGGCGCTTCAAGGCCCTGTTTGGCCTGGCGCCGTTGCGCTACCGT
>JBILDK010000494.1:0-2688 GCA_044352625.1 Planctomycetota bacterium | reverse complement strand
GCCTCGGTGGCGCGGACCGCCTCCTCGCGGCGGTAGATCAGATGCATCAGCGCCCCGACCACGACACTGAATCCAACCGCGCCGACAACGCGGGCGAGGCCCAGTTCCAGACCCAAGATGCGGGCGGTGAGAATGATGGCGAGGACGTTGATCGCCGGACCGGCATAGAGGAAGGCCGCCGCTGGCCCGAGTCCGGCCCCGCGCTTGTAGATGCCAGCGAACAGCGGCAGCACGGTACACGAACACACCGCCAGCACCGATCCCGACACCGAGGCAACGCCATACGCGACCACGCGGTTGGCTCCGGGTCCGAGGTAGCGCATGATCGCGCCCTGGCTGACGAACACCCCGATCGCACCGGCGATAAACAGGGCCGGCACGACGCACAGGGCCATGTGCTCCTGGGCGTACCACTGTACCAGATGCAGGCCTTCTACGATCGCGCCCTGGAAGCGGACGGAGTCGATCGGCATGGCGTAGCAGGCAGCGAACACCCCGGCGAGGATCAGCAACGGCTTGCCTTCAGATGTCCAGTCGGCGCTCATTCGCAGCATCCCCGGCCAGGTTCGTCGCCGGCCTTTTGCGCCTCACCCAGGCAGTCCAGCACCTTGAGCAGGCACGGCGTGCGCAGTTGGTAGAAGACTTTGTTGCCGCGCTTGTCGCTGGTGACCACGCCAGCGGCAGCCAGGACGGCCAAATGTTTTGAAGTCGTGGACATGTCCAGGCCGACCAGGGCGGTCAGATCACAGACGCAGCGCTCGCCATCGGCCAGGGCCTCGACCATGCACAGTCGCGCAGGTTGTCCGAGGGCCTTGAACACCTGGGCCTGGGCGTGGAGATTGCGTGTCCCTTTCATGGTTAATTGGCAAAATAGCCAAATACCTAAAAAATCCAGGAATTTTTTGTGAAAATTGAGGACGGTTGACGACATCAAAAACCGCACGCGGCCGTCAGGAAGTCTGGACTGCGCATTCAATGATTGGGCCCACGCCACCACCGTCATCACACCGCGCGCTCGTCCCATGCCCGGATGGTCCACACCAGCCCGACGCCAATGAAGGTGGCGAGACACGACAGCCAACCGACGGTGCCGTAGCCGTGGAGCGGGCCGGTGGCGCTGTCCTGGTGGATGATCAGTCCCGCGAGGAGCGCCGCCGCGCCCGAGGCGCCTGACTGTACGGCGGTGTTCAGGCTCATGAAGCTGCCGCGCAGCGGCGCCGCCACCGCCGAGGTGATCAGCGCCGTGGCGGGGACGAAGCGGCCACTGCCGATGACGATGAAGCAGGTGGTGACCGCCAGGGCCCCCGCCAAGGGCAGCGCCGGTAGGTGGGTCAGGGTCAAGGTCGGGGCCATCGCCAAGAGCGCCACGATGGTGAACACGCGGTGCTTGCCGTGACGGTCGGCGAGCCGGCCGATCCACGGCGAGGTGACCACTGCGCAGAGCCCGCCGCACAGGTAGACCAGTCCCAGTTCGCGGTCGCTGACCTGAACATTGCGCGAGAGGTAGGTGGCGATGAAGGGGATGACCATGAAACCGGCGAAGGTCAACGCGATGGTGAACGCGAAGACGCGCCAGTGAGCGGCTTCGCATAGAAGTGCGCGCAGGGTCGCCAGAGGTGCGCGTTGACCGCCGGCCAGATGGCCGCGCAGCATCGGCAGGTGCCGCCAGCTGAGGAGCAGCACCAGCGTCGAGATCCCGACAATCGCATAGAAGGTGGCGTGCCAGCCGAGCCAGGCCGCCAGCCAGATCCCCGCCGGTACTCCCAGGATTGAAGCCAGGGCGAAGGCCGACATCACCATGCCCATGGCTGCCCCGCGCCGGGCATAGGGCACCGCATCGCCGACGATGGCCAGGACCAGCGCCCCCAGTGTCCCGCCGCAGGCCCCCGCCGCCGCCCGCGCCACCACCAACGAGGCGAAGTCCGGGGCCAGGGCGCAGGCCAGGGTGGCGACGATGAATGCAGTGTAGAGCCAGAGCAGGGCCCGGCGGCGTTCAAAGCGGTCGATGAACAGCGCTGCGGCCACGCCCGATACCGCCGCACTGATGGTGTAGGCCGACACCGCCAGCGCGAACTGGGTGGCGGTGATCGAAAACACCTGCATGAGCTGCGGACCCAGCGGCATCATCACCACGAAATCCATCATCTGGGTGAAATTAACCGCCGTGAGTAGCGCGATCAGCAGGCGTTCCCGGCCCGGAGACAGTGCGCCGTCGTCGGGCATCAGCGCTCGATCACCAGGTCCGGGCGCTTGCCCTTGAGCAGCGCGAGACCGGCGTCGGTCACCGCGGTGCCGGCTAGGCGCAGGCGCGTGCGCTGGGGCAGGAAGGCAAAGAAGCCCAAGGCCTGGTCGGTGATCCGGGTGTTGCGCAGGCTGAGGGTGGCAAGGTCAGGCAGGCCGATGAGAAAGTGGACGTGGTCGTCACCCAAGGGGGTGTCGTCGAGGCTGAGGACGGTGAGCGTCGGCAGCCGGCCCAGGGCTTCGCCCAGCGTGGCGGTGTCAAGTTCGCAGCCATCGAGGGTGAGTTCAGCGCAGTGCGTGCGCGCCAGGTCGCCCAGGGTCGCGCCGGTGACGAAGCTGCGCGCCAGTGAGAGCACGCGTAGTTCAGTGAGTTTCGTCAGCGTGGCAGTCACTTCATCATCCACTAGGCAGTCATGGAAGGCCACGCTCCACAGATGGCGATGGATG
>JBILDK010000493.1:0-2702 GCA_044352625.1 Planctomycetota bacterium | reverse complement strand
GGGCTCGATCATCCCAGCGCCCTTGGCGATGCCGACCACGCTGCCCCCGCCGGGCAGGTCCACGCGCCGGATCTTGGGGTACAGATCGGTCGTGCAGATACCCTCCGCCGCCGGCAGGATCGAGGCAGATTGCAGCGCGGCGACGGCCTCCGGCAGCTGGCCCAGCATCTGGTCTACCGGCAGCCGCCAGCCAATCACACCGGTGGAGGAGGGCAGCACGGCCACAGCGGGCAGATTGAGCAGTCGGCCGACCTCGGCGCACAACCGCTCGCTGGCCTCGACCCCGCCTGGGGCGCACACGTTGGATATCTTGTTGTTGATCACGATGGCGCCCAGCGTCGGGGCGACGAGCCGCTGCCGACCCACCAGGATCGGCGCTCCGGGAAAGGCATTGCGCGTGAACATCGCCGCGAACACCGGCGTGGGCCGGTCGGTGGCGATCAGCGTCACCGCCATCTTGGCCGGCTTCGCGACCTCGAAGGGCATGAACTCGAAACGTGCGGTGCCGACGCGAAAGCCCTGGGGCAGGGCAGCCTGGCTGGTCAGCCAAGCGCGGTGGGCGTCACGGTTGGCGAAGGTCAGGTCGGTGGAGGGCATGGGGGCTACCGGTGGTTGGTGGTTGGTTCGTGGTGGTTGGGTCGGGTGCGAAGGTGCTTGGGTCAGTACGGTGGGTCAGATGTGCCAGGACGGCGCCGGCATGGTGCATCCCAACCACCAACCACCAACCACCAACCACGTCTTCATTCCGCTGGCTCGATCACCGCGCTCATGCTGCCCCGGGAACTGGCCATGCGCCAGTCGGCGCCATAGGCATGGATCTGCTCCTGCTTTAACTCAGCGCGTTCGCGGGTGGTGGTGTCGACGATGACCCGGCCGGTGGCGTCCACCTCCTGGGCCATGAGGAACGCCTTCTCGGGACTGTGCCCGAAAACCTTGCCCAGCATTTCGACCACGTAGTCGTAGGTGTGGTCGTCGTCGTTGAGCAGCACCACGTGCCACGGCGGGGCGAGGCCGGTGCGGCGTGCGGTCGTCGGTTCCAGCACAGGAGCGGCGGGCATGGGCGGGATTCAATCACGACCATCCTTCGGGCAACGTCCAACTGCCCCCTTTCCAACTCGCTCCGTCGCCGCAGATTGAAGTCATGTCTGGACCCGTCGATCCACTCCTTCACCAACTCCAGCAGGTGATCCTAGGCAAGGAACGCGCGCTGCGCTTGGCGGTATGCTGCCTGCTCGCCCGCGGCCACCTGCTGCTTGAGGACGTGCCCGGCGTGGGCAAGACCACCCTGGCCTGCGCCCTCGCGCGCAGCTTCGGCCTGCAGATCAAACGCGTGCAATTCACCAGCGACCTGCTGCCAGCTGACATCGTCGGCAACTCGATTTTCAACCGCGAGCGGCAATTATTCGTGTTCCATCCCGGTCCGATTTTCAGCCAGGTGGTGCTGGCGGACGAGGTCAACCGCGCCACCCCCAAAACGCAAAGCGCGCTGCTCGAAGCGATGGAGGAGCGTCGCGCCACCATCGACGGCCAGACCTACGACCTGCCCAAGCCATTTTTTGTCATCGCCACCCAGAACCCATCGCATCAGATCGGCACCTTCCCGCTGCCCGAATCCCAGCTCGACCGCTTCCTCATGCGCCTTGAACTGGGCTATCCGGCGCGCGAGGCCGAGCGCGACATGCTGCGCGGTCCCGACCGGCGGCTCATGGTGGACCAACTGCCCGCAGTGATGACGCCCGATCAGTTGCTCGTCGCCCAAGAGGCCATCGGTCGGGTGCACGTGGCCGAGCCGCTGCGCGACTACATCCTTGATCTCCTGCAACGCTCCCGCGTCAGCCACGGCGGCCTCTCGCCGCGCGCCGGCCTCGCGCTGCTGCGCGCCGCCCAAGCCTGGGCATGGATGACCGGCCGTGAGATAGCAATCCCGGACGACGTGCAGGCCGTGGGCCTCGCGGTCATGGGCCACCGCCTGGGCGGCTGGGGCGACTCCAGTGGCCAGGACGGCAAAGCCCAGGCGCAGAGGCTGCTCGAAACCGTCGCCGTCCCCTAAGCCTTCTCGACCCGGTCGCGTGGCTCCGAAGGACCGGACCCAGCGACGATTCTTGATCCTGATGCTTGGCACGGTGAGCATTTTTAGACTCACCGGCCATGCGAAAAACACGGTAAAAATGTGGTAGGCCCACCAGGACTCGAACCTGGAACCGAGCGATTATGAGTCGCCTGCTCTGACCTTTGAGCTATGGGCCCGTGGTTGGGATACGATGGCATCTGGGCAAAGGACGCAAGCCGGCGGCTTGACCCAGGGATTCACCGCCTATCCTGTTCGTCCACTCCTTGGATACCCTTCCTAGGCGTGGGCCCTCTGGCCCACGCCTTTTTCGTTACCGTGAGGTCCCGCCCATGAATGGCTCCATGCTTTTGCAGCGTATCGATATCCTCGCCCGTGAGCGCGGGATCGACAAGGCCCAGATCATTGACCACTTGGAAAAGGCCATGGTCCAGGCCGCCCAGAAGCGCTTCGATGCGGAAGGGGAATTCACCCTCACCATCGATCGCGAAACGGGCGAGATTCGCGCGTTTGAGGATGACAAGCCAGTCGCACTGGAAGACCTCGGGCGGATCGTCGCCAATGTCGCCAAGCAGGTGTTCGTGCAGGGACTGCGCGAGACCGAGCGCGACCAGGTGTTCGACGAGTACGTGAC
>JBILDK010000492.1:0-2705 GCA_044352625.1 Planctomycetota bacterium | reverse complement strand
GGCCATGTACACCGCCATGTTGGCTTGGCTGCCAGAGTGGGGCTGCACGTTCACCGCGTAATCGGTCTTGAATAGCGCCTGGGCACGCTTGATCGCCAGAATCTCGGCCTTGTCCACTTCCTCGCACCCGCCGTAGTAGCGCTTGGCGGGATAGCCTTCGGCGTACTTGTTGGTCAGCACCGAGCCTTGGGCCTCCATCACCGCCGTCGAGACAATGTTCTCGCTGGCGATCAATTCGATGGTGTGCTGCTGGCGGTCCCATTCCGCCTGGACGATGGCGGCGAGCTCCGGATCGGTGTCGCGCAGGGGGCGGTGAGCGGTATGGCGGGCGGTGGCGGGCTGGGTGGACATGGCGGCTCTCCGGTTCGGGGTTGGTCGCCCAGGCGCACGGCTCGAATCCGGTGGCTCCACCGCGGTTGCCCGCGTCAGCCCACACGGGCCTACAGCGCCAGTCGCCACCGGCGCGAACACTTTCGGCCGAAGTCGGGGTTGGCAAGCGATTCCAGACTGATCGGTGCCATGCGTTGCGCTGGGGTAGGCGCACATCCCGGGACCGCGGGTCACCGGCCCGCGCGATAAACCACCAAGCACGCCCATAAGACGAGTCGCGTTGGCGTCAAACCGCGCAGGTTTCGCCACCAATCACATCTATCCTTCTGCGCCGCACCGAGTAGGCTTGCGCGCTGAAGAAATGGGCACCTCCGCCACGCTCGTCGACTGGTCGGGCACTGCCCTGGAAGGGCACGTCGTGGTGTCGACGCCTGACGGCCAGTCGCTCACGTTTACCGGACTTGCCGAGTTGGCCGCACACCTGCGCGGACGGGGTGATCCCTGGGGCGGACTGGTGCGCTGCGCCGCCGCCTTGGGTTTGGTCCATCATGGCCTCAGCTGCATGCAACAAGGACACCGCGACCTCGGCGACGCGCTGTGCGCGGGCGGGAACCTGCTCAGCGGGCTGCCCGTGGCCGGAGTGGTCGAGCGCCTGGGGCGCTGCGTGGCCGCGCACCGCGACCTCCTCGGTTGGCGCGAATGCATCGCCCGGCTGGTGCTGGAGGCCAAGCGCCTGCGCCGTGAACAGGTCGAGGCCGTGACTGTGGCGGTGGAGGCCGCACGGCCCGTGATCCCGGCCAGCGGCCCGCTGTTGCTGGCGTGGCCGAGTGGTTCCGCCTGCGATCTGGGCGAGGGGCTGCTCACCGGGGCGGTCCTGGCCACGCGGCGCAGCGGCGAGGTGCTGGTGGCGGGGCCTGCGGCGCTGGCCGCGGCGGCGGTGGCGCAACTCAGTGCTTGGGGACTTGCGGCGCAGGCCATCGACGCACTTCCTGATCGGCCGTTGGCGGGGGTGCTGCTGCGTTGGGTGGGTGAGCGTGGATTGGCAGAGGTCTCGGCGGTTGAACTCGCCATTGCTGCGGGGCGGCGTGGGGCGCGGATGGTGGCTGTCGGGGTGGATTGCGATGGCGAATCCGGCAATGACGGCCTTGCGCCGCTGCCGGTGGGTTGCATCCGCATTGCAGGCCGGCCGTGATCGCGCTGGGCCTGCTGCTTGCTGGCTGCGCTCTGCACCTGGGGACAGGTGTGCTGGCGGTGCTGCGGCGGACGGCACCCGGCGCGGCGGTCACCTGGCTCGCTGTCGCCGCCAGCCTGTGCCTCGGGGCGGCAGGCATCACCGCGCTGAATGGAGCCCCGGCGCTCCACCTTGAACTCCCCTGGCCGGTTCCTGGCGGTGGGATCGCCATCGCGGTGGATGCGCTATCGGCGGTGTTCCTGCTGCCCATCGCGGCCCTCGGCCTCGCCACCGCGATCTATGCCCGGGGCTACTGGGACGACCAGCCCAGCGCGGGCCGCACCCGCGCCGCAGTCGCGGTGCTGCTGACCGGCATGGCGCTGGTGGTGACGGCGCGCCACGGCCTGTGGTTTCTGGTGTGTTGGGAGGTCATGGCGCTGGCGGCGTGGGTGGCGATGACCGCCAACCACCGCGAGCGCGAGGTGCGCGTGGCCGGCTGGACCTATCTGGTGTTCACCCATCTCGGCACCGCCTGCCTCACCGCCATGGTGGTGCTGCTCAGCCTGCGTTCAGGCAGCTTGGCGTGGTTGCCGCTGGCAGGCGCTGCGCACCACCTCGACGGAGCCATCGTGATCCTCGCCATGCTCGGTTTCGGGGCCAAGGCCGGATTGCTGCCGCTGCATGCCTGGCTGCCCGGCGCCCATGCCAGCGCCCCCAGCCACGTCTCGGCGCTGTTGTCGGGGGTGATGCTGAGCACCGGCATCTATGGACTGCTGCGCATCACCGGGCTGCTACCACAACCGGCGCTGTGGTGGGGCACGACCCTGGCGCTGGCCGGGGCCGCCAGCGCGGTCTATGGCATCGCTTCGGCGATCACCCAGGCCGACTACAAGCGCCTGCTCGCCTGCTCTTCGATTGAGAACCTCGGCATCATCGCCCTGGGCGTGGGTCTGGCGCTGGTGGCGCGAGCCGAAGGGCGCGCTGATCTGGCGCTGCTCGCCGGGGGCGCGGCGCTGCTCCACGTCTGGCACCATGCGCTGTTCAAGGGCCTGCTGTTCTGCGGCGCCGGCGCGTTGCTGCACGCCACCGGCACGCGGCGCATGGACCGCCTCGGCGGCTTGATGCAGCGCCTGCCGCGCACCGGGGCGCTGCTCGTGGTGGGCTGCGCCACTGCTGCCGGACTGCCCGGGCTGGCAGGCTTCGC
>JBILDK010000491.1:0-2706 GCA_044352625.1 Planctomycetota bacterium | reverse complement strand
GTGCGATCCAGTGGGCCAGTTCGGCGGTTTCGTCGCGCCGGTCGGCCACCACCACTACCAGGGGCACGCGCGCGATGGCCGCAGCGGCACCCGGCAGGCTGTAAGCCGGGTTGCAGTCCATCACGATCAGCGCATCGAGTGGGCCAGCGAGCAGCGCCTGGGCGGTGGTTCCGCCATGGGCCGAGGCCTCGTGCAGCGCGGTGACCGGGCCATCGCCCACGGTCACGCCTTCGTTGCCAAGCAGGACATTGAGGTAGCACGCGGCAAGATGCACCTCGCGGCTGGCCCACGTGCCACCGGCATACACCAGGGAACGCTTGCCCGCCTGATGCGCGGCCAGCAGTCGGGCCGCCGCGAAGGCAATGGCGTCACCCTCGCCGCCACGGACTGGACCCAGGCCCAGGGTCACTGCCAGGTTGCTGCCACGGATGCGGTCGAGTTCCCGGGCCGCCGCCTCGGGAAGCCGCTGGCCGAGGGAGGTAGCACAGGCCTCAGCCACCGCCCACAGATACCAAGCAATGCTGTCGGCTGGACAGCGCACACGCACATCGGCCATGGTGCCGGTCTGGGACATCACCGGCTCGACCACGATGGCCTCGCCGCCAGCACGGCGGAACGCACCCCACTGCACATGCGCCTCATGGCCGGCATGACCCCCGCCCAGCAGGTCGCCCACCGCGAGCAGCACACTGGCGCGATCAAGCTGATACGCCGCCGGTGCGCGGCCCGCACGCACGCCCAAAGCCGCACCGCGGACCGCCATATCGACGCTGCGCGGCAACGCCTCGTACACAGCATGGGTTAGGCGCCCGTTGCCCGCCGCCACCAACTCATCGATGAGCTGGCGTCTGGCGGGACCGTCGATGGGACCGGTGAGCAAGCCGACCCGGCCCGTGGTCAGGGCCGCACCCACTGCGGCATCAAGGGTCTGCCACGAGGTCGGAACGAAGGTCGTGCCCTGGCGGGCGAGCGGACCCTGCTGCAGGCGATCCGGGTCATAGAGATTGAGCAACGCCGCCTGCGTGGCGGCATCGCTGGTGCCCTTGACCACCGGGCAGTCCGGATTGCCGTCAAGCTTGATCGGCCGGCCGTCGAGGGTCTTGACCACCACGGCGACGGGATGCCCGCTATCGCGCAGCAGGCTGGCGTAGTACACCGGCTCGCCGACGCCGGGGCCTTCGCTGCGGCTGGCCTGGGCCACCAGCACATCAGGATGCTTGGCGCAGCCGGCAAGACCGAACACCGCGGCGGCCCCGGTAAGCTGAAGGAAACCACGGCGATTGACCGCCGGCAGCAGTTGGCGCCAGTCCTCGGCGCGGCCAGCCGGCTGACAGCTTCCGGCCGCAAGGCCATGAGCATCGCGCAGGTCGGCGATGGCGGCGGCAACCTCGACCCCGAACTCGTCGGCGCGGGGTGGGGTTACCAGATCAGCAGGGGACTTCCAGGCGGTCATGGGGCGCTCGTGGCTCACTGATGGCAGGTGCTGCACTGGGTCTGGGCGTTCATCAGCATATCTTTGCCGTAGAACTCGCGATGCGTCTCGGGCAGATCAGCCACCTGCCACTGGGGCTTGCCCTGCAGCTCGGGACTGGCCGCGATCAAGCGCTTGAGCCGATCGACCTGGCGCTCGGTGGGCGCAGCCGGGGCTGGAGCGGCGGTCTGGCCGTGCTGGCCGGTGCGCAGGAACGACACCACCGGATCCTGGTCCTGGCGGAGCATGGTGGCGGCGTTGTTGGCGGTACCGACTTGGTGATCCTTGCGTTCACCGACGTAGTTGGTGCGGCGATGGCAGTCGAGGCACCAGCCCATGGTGAGGGGCGCGTGCTGGCGCAGGGTGACCATCTCCTCGACCGGGCCGTGGCAGGTCTGGCAGGAGACTCCAGCCTGGACGTGCCACTGGTGGGTGAAGTACACGTGGTCAGGCAGCTTGTGGACGCGCTTCCAATGCACGGCACCACCGGCCTTGGTCACGCCATCGTCCTCGTAGGAACCCTTTTCTTTGATCTCAGCGAGCTTCTGGATCGCGGGCAGATCGGTCCCCACGTGGTCGTGGCAACCCATGCACACGCTCATTGCGGGGATGCCCGCCTGACGGCCATGGGCCGCCTGGCTATGGCAGTACTGGCAATCGATTTTGAGATCACCGGCGTGCTGCTTGTGGCTATAGGCAATGGGCTGAACCGGGGCGTAGCCGCGGTCATGGAACGCATTCTTGAACCACCAACCGCCACCGGCCAAGGCCACCACCACCAGCGGCACCAGGAACCAAAAACGCTTGAGCAGGTGGAGCGGGTTGACCATCCGTGCCCGTTGCGGGCGCGGCGTACCCAAGGATGGTTGATCAGTCACGCGGTGCTCTCCGTACGCGGCAGGCGAAGGGCGGAACGCTAGTGTTCGACCCGGGGCAGTCCAGGGCAGAGCCGGGCGTTACACGACCACTATCCACCTGCTGCATGCGCTAGATCCATTGTTTGCACCTGAAACATCTGAGCTGGGCCTGGGACTCAAACCTAGGGAGCTGAACACCAGGATGTCCTGAATTCATGCTTTCGCACATTAGGGTCTGGCCTGACGCTCCGCCGCATCCGGAAGACTGTGCATTTTTACCGGGGTCTGCGCGCGCAATTCACTCAGCACGCTCTGGGTCCGCGCCTCCAAACCATCTTCGATCAGCGCGTTGATCACGTCCTCACGCATCGTCACCAG
>JBILDK010000490.1:0-2708 GCA_044352625.1 Planctomycetota bacterium | reverse complement strand
CTCTACATCCGCATATGCTGCAAAACTTACCTGCACCTGTTCGTTGATCGGGCAGGCAATCGTGGCTGCGCCGTCATGCATGCTACATCGCGCATCACTGGACCGTCAATTCGCTCGGCATGGGCCGTGCATGGTACACTAGCCGGATCCGGAATACCCGCCCGGCGACCACCACCCCAGGAGCTCCTCCTCCATGTCCTCCTCCGCTTTGCTCACTTCCACCCTGCGCGCCCTTGCCATCGGCACGGTGTCGGCCCTTTCCGCAGTTGGTTTCTCAGCCGAGGACATGGTCAAGCTCGGCATCCTCCACAGCCTGTCCGGCACCATGGCGATCAGCGAAACCTCGTGCAAGGACGCTTCGGTCCTGGCCATCGAGGAGATCAACGCCAAGGGCGGCGTGCTCGGCAAGAAGCTTGAACCCGTGATCGTCGATGGGGCATCCAACTGGCCGCTGTTCGCTGAAAAGGCCAAGGAGCTGCTGCTCACCCACAAGGTCGCCGCCACCTTCGGCTGCTGGACGTCGGTGTCGCGCAAGTCCGCGCTGCCGGTGTTCGAGGAGAACAACGGCCTGCTGTTCTACCCGGTCCAGTACGAGGGTGAAGAACAGTCGCTCAATGTGTTCTACACTGCCGCCTCGCCCAATCAGCAGCTCGTGCCCGCCGCCGAGTACATGATGGAGCAGGGCGCTAAAAAGTTCGTGCTGCTCGGCACCGACTACGTCTTCCCCCGCACCGCCAACAAAGTGCTCAAGGCGTTCCTGAAGGCCAAGGGCGTGCCCGACGCCAACGTCATCGAGGAGTACACCCCCTTCGGTCACAAGGACTACCAGACCATCGTCGCCAAGATCAAGGAGCTCTCCAAGGGCGGCGGCGCGTGCGTGCTGTCGACCATCAACGGCGACTCGAACGTGCCCTTTTACAAGGAGTTCGCCAACCAGGGCCTGACCAGCAGCGATTGCCCGATCATGGCTTTCTCGGTGGCCGAAGACGAACTGCGCGCAATGGAAGTGCCGCCGCTGGTGGGCCACCTCGCGGCATGGAACTACTTCATGTCCATCGACACGCCCGAGAACAAGACCTTCATCAAGGCCTTCCAGGACAAGTACGGCAAGGACCGCGTCACTGACGATCCCATCGAAGCCGCCTACTACGGAGTGTATGTCTGGAAAGCCGGCGTCGAAAAGGCCCAGTCGTTCGAGGTAGACAAGGTCCGCCAGGCGATCTACGGCCTCGAATTCGACGCCCCAGGTGGCAAGAAGAAGATGCACGAATCGAACCAGCACACCTACAAGCCGGTATACATCGGCGAGATCCTCAAGACTGGCCAGTTCAAGATCGTCTGGCAGTCCAAGGGTCTGGTGAAGCCCGACAGCTACAGCGCGTTCCTGTGGCCGGATGCAAGCAAGATCCCTGCGCCCACCGGCGGCCCCAAGAAGTAAACGGTCTGTCCCTGCCATGGGCGGGGGCAGGTCATCTTCAACGCTGCACCAGCTGGTCCGGAGGAGGGTGGGACCTCCGGGCCGGCTGTGGCACGTTTTGTTGTTCACCCCACGTCGCACCACCCACCCCAAGGCATGATGCTCCGCCTCCTCCTGCTCGCCTTGCTGGCACTGCCCGCGGCCCTGAGCGCCGCTGATCCCGGCACATTGGTGACCGGTCTGGCCGCGCCCGAGCGTGCTGCCCGCCTGGCCGCCCTCGATGCGCTCGCCGCCACGCGCGAACCGCGCCTCATCCCCTTTCTCGACGACTACCGCCAAGGCTCGGCGTACACCTGGAACGGCCGCGTGGTCCTGGTGCTCGACCTGCGCGACGGACAGGGCATTCCGCTGGATCCGCTGGAGCGTTCAGCGCTCGGCCCGGCGGTGGCCGAGACCGCTCTCTCCGCGCTTGACGTATCCGGCCCTGAACGCAAAGCCGCCACTGCCGCTATCACCCGCCTGCGCCTGGCTGATCCCGATCCTGCCGTGCGTTTGGCGGCGGTAACCCGTGCCGGCGACAGTGGCGGAGCCGCCAACCGTGCCGCCCTTGCTGCACTGGTGGCGGATGAGCGCGACCCGCGCATTATGCGGTCGCTCAGCGAAGGCATTGCCCTCATCGATCTGGCCGATGGTGATGCCGCCGACCGTGAGTCCGCTTGCGCGGTGCTCGGCGACTTGCGCTCGCAACGCGCCCGCGAACCGCTGGCGGCGCTCGCCGCCCAGCCCGGCCCCCTGCAGAAACCCGCAGCCGAGGCGCTCGACCGGATCGAGTCCCGACGCACGTTGCTCAGCGCGATTCAGACTCTTTTCAGCGGGATCAGCGCCGGCTCGATCCTGGTGCTCATGGCCCTCGGCCTGTCAATCACCTTCGGCCTGATGGGCGTGATCAACATGGCCCACGGCGAGATGCTGATGATCGGTGCCTACGCCACGCTGCTGGTGCAGTGGGCTTTCGCCGCGGCGCTGCCGCCAGGGGTCCAGCACCTCTACTTCCTGATCGGCGTGCCGGCTGGTTTCTGCGCCGCGGCGCTGGTCGGCTGGCTGTTGGAGCTGACCGTGATCCGCCACCTCTATGGCCGGCCGCTGGAAACCCTGCTCGCCACCTGGGGCATCTCGTACCTGCTGATCCAGACCATCCGCTCGCTGTTCGGCGACAACCGGGCCGTGACCGCGCCAGCCTGGTTGACCGGAGGTTGGGAACCGGTGGCGGATTTGGTGCTGCCCTGGAACC
>JBILDK010000489.1:0-2710 GCA_044352625.1 Planctomycetota bacterium | reverse complement strand
CGCGCCTGGCTGCCCCTTCGCGCCCGCCCTCATTTCCGAACGCTCATCTGACGACCGGACGACCGGACGACCAGACGACCGGACCCAGCGAGAAATCCATGTTCAAACGCGTCCTGATCGCCAACCGTGGCGAGATCGCCCTGCGCATCATCAAGTCCTGCAAGCGCATGGGCATCGAGACCTGCATCGTCCACTCGACCGTGGACCGTGAGAGCCTGCCGGTGAAGTTCGCCGACATGGCGGTGTGCATCGGGCCCGGCCCGGCCAAGCAGAGCTACCTCAACATCAACAACATCATCGCCGCCGCCGAACTGGCGGATGTGGATGCGATCCACCCGGGCTTCGGCTTTCTCAGCGAGAACAGCCACTTCGCCCAGGTGGTGCGCGACTGCAAGATCGAATTCATCGGCCCGCTCTCGGCCTCGATGGAGGCTCTCGGCAACAAGGCCAAGGCCAAGACCCTGGCCAAGGAATCCGGCGTTCCCACGGTACCCGGTTCCACCGGCCCGGTCACCGGCCCCGACGAAGCCATCAAGCTGGCCCGTCAGATCGGCTACCCGGTGATGATCAAGGCCACCGCCGGCGGCGGTGGGCGCGGCATGCGCATCGCGCACAATGACGCCAGCCTGGTCTCGGGGCTGATCTCGGCCCAGCGCGAGGCCGAGTCGGCCTTCGGCAATGCCGACTGCATCATCGAGGCCTACGTCCAGCGCGCCCGCCACATCGAAATCCAGATCATCGGCGACCAGCAGGGCAACGTCATCGCCCTGGGCGACCGCGACTGCTCGACCCAGCGCCGTCACCAGAAGCTGGTGGAGGAATCCCCCAGCCCGGTGATCACCGCCGAGATGCGCCAGAACATGATGGCGGATGCGGTCAAGCTGGCCAAGGCAGCCAAGTACTTCAACGCCGGCACGGTCGAGTTCATCTACGATCTGGACCGCGCCGCGTACTACTTCCTGGAGATGAACACGCGCATCCAGGTCGAGCATCCGGTCACCGAAATGTGCACCGACACCGACCTGATCCGCATGCAGTTGGAGGTCGCCGCAGGCATGCCCCTGGCGCTGACCCAGGCGCAGGTGAAGCCTTACGGCCACGCCATGGAGGTACGCATCAACGCCGAGGACTGGCAGAACGGCTTCGCCCCGTGTCCCGGCAAGATCGGCATCTACAGTGCACCCTCTGGCAAGAACATCCGCGTCGACAGCCACTGCTACGCCGGGTACATGATTCCGCCCAACTACGATTCGATGATTGCCAAGCTGATCGTCCACGGGACGGACCGCGCCGATGCGATCCGCCTGATGGACCAGGCGCTGCATGAGTACGTGATCGAAGGTGTAAAGACCACCATCGGTTTCCACCAGCGGTTGCTCAAAGATGCGCGTTTCCTCAACAACGAAGTGACCACCAAGTTCGTCGACGAGTCGTTCTTCAAGGTCTGAGCCGACGGAAAGCCGGACCCCGAGAGTGGGCGGTTCCAGGATCCGAAGCCGGCTCCACCGCGCCCCTGCCCTCGTAAACAACGCAATGTACTCCGCCAAGGGGCATGCATCAGTCGTTGATTCGGAGCTATCGAACATGTTCCGCGCACCCGCTGGGTGAGTTCGAAAAAAGGAACAGGATGGGGAGGATGAAGCCGTCGAATGTTTCGGTGAATTCCATCCTTCCCATCTTGTTGACCCCGCCTGAAGTCTACGGTTCATTGCATTGTTTGGGATCAGGGCCCTGCGTTGTTATCCCGTGATATCGAAGCGAAAAAATCGCTTCTTGCCGACCTGCAGCACGAGCCGCCCGGCGGATGCAGCATGAACAGTTGTGGTGAGGTCGGTGACCTTGGCCTCGTCCAGGCAGACGCCACCGCCATGGATCAGGCGTTTGGCCTCGCCGCCGCTGGCGGCGAGGCCGGCGCGCACCAGCAGATGGACGACGCTGATGCCAGCGGCCAGCTCGGCGGCGGCCAATGTCGCGTGCGGGATGGCGTCGCCGCTCACATCATGCCCGGTGCCAAAGGCGGCCTGGGCACCGGCGCGGCAGCGCTCGGCCTCGGTCTGGCCGTGGATCAGGGCGGTGACTTCGTAGGCCAGCACGCTCTTCGCGTGGTTGAGGGCTGCGCCCCCGGCGTCGGTCAGCGCGGCGACCTCGGTCATGGGTAAGGTGGTGAAGAAGCTGAGGAAGCGGCGCACGTCGGCGTCGGCGATATTGCGCCAGAACTGGTAGAACTCGTAGGGCGGGGTGCGCTCGGGCGAGAGCCAGATGTTGCCCTTCTCGCTTTTGCCGAACTTCCCGCCGTCGGACTTGGTCACCAGCGGGAAGGTCAGGCCAGCGAGTTCGGCGCCGTCCATGCGCCGGCCCAGCTCGATACCCATGACGATGTTGCCCCACTGGTCCTGGCCGCCCATCTGCAGGGTGCAGCCGCGGGTTTTCGCCAGGTGCCGGAAATCCCAGGCCTGCATCACCATGTAATTGAATTCGAGGAAGGTGATGCCGCCGTTGTCCATGCGGCCCTTGACCGAATCCATGGTCAGCATGCGGTTGACGCTGAAATGCGGACCGGCCTCGCGCAGCAGGTCGATCCAAGTCATGGACGCCAGCCAGTCGGCGTTGTTGAGCAGTTCGGCATCGGTCGCGCCGCTGCCGAAGCGCACCACGCGGCCGATCTGTGCGGCGATGGCCCGGGCGTTGGCCGCCACATCGTCGCGGGTGA
>JBILDK010000488.1:0-2713 GCA_044352625.1 Planctomycetota bacterium | reverse complement strand
GCATTTGACCAGACGGTGCGCGATCAGGTCGGGGTAGCGGCGGATGGGGCTGGTGAAATGGCAGTAATGGTCGAAGGCCAGGGCGTAGTGCCCGACATTATCCACGCCGTACACCGCCTTCTTGAAACAGCGCAGCAGCATCAGGTTCAGCACCAGGCGTGCAGCCGGCGGCTCGTTGGCGAGATCGGCGAGAATCTGTTTGAGGCGCGAGCGGTTGGCCAGGCCCGAGGAATCCTTGCCGTAGCTTTCCAGCACCAGGGCGAACTGCTGGAGCTTCTCCTCGTCCGGGGCCTCGTGCAGGCGGAACGAGCAGGGCAGGCCGTGGTCGGTGAGCCAGCGCGCCACGGCGCGATTGGCGAGCAGCATGCACTCCTCGATCAACTGGTGGCTGATGTCGCTGCCTTCCTGTTCGGTGGCGATGGGCACGCCGTCCACATCAAGCTTGAAGCGGTGCTCGACCGAGAAGAGGTTGATCGCGCCAGCGGCCTCGCGGGCCTTGCGCAGAGTCTGGGCGATGCCTGAAACCTCCACCAGGGCCTTGCGCAGATCGTCGGGCCAGCGGCCCTTGGCGTCGCGTTTTTCCAGGACTTCCAGCGCCTCTTCGTAGCTCAGGCGATGGCGGCTCTCGATGATGGTCTCGGCCAGCTGCACATCCACCAGGCGGCATTTGGCGTCGAGCGTGAGGAACGCCGACAAGCAGTAGCGCGGCTGGTTCGGCACCAGCGAGCACAGGCCGTTGGACAGAGCCTCGGGCAGCATCGGAATGACACGGTTGATCAAATAGATGCTGGTACCGCGGTTCACCGCCTCGGCATCGACCACGCCGCCTTCGCGCACGAAATGGCTGACGTCGGCGATGTGCACGCCCAGCACCCGGCGCCCCCGGGCGTCGGTGGTCAGCGAAATGGCGTCGTCGAAGTCCTTGGCGGTCACCGGGTCGATGGTGAACACCAGCTCTTCACGCAGGTCCACACGCTTGCCCTTGACGAAGCGCTTGGTGTGGCCCTGGGCCTCGGCCTCGACCTCGGGCGGGAAGTCGCCGGGCAGGTCATGGGTCAGCTTGACATAATTGAGGTCGGCGACTTCGGGGCTGGCCTTGCCCAGGATGCGGGTGATCGACACCGAGGCCTCGCCCTGATCATCGATCTCCAGCGTGCCGACCACGCGGTCGCCGGCCTTGTACTGCCGATCGAACTCGGGGAACAGGCGGTGGACCGCCAACTTGCCGTCACGGCGGTTGTCGCAGATGAGCTGCGGCTCGCCGGGGCCGAAATACATGGTGCCCACGACCTCGCGGCCCGAGCGGCGCAGGATGCGGGTGACCGCAGCGCCGTCCTCGCCATCCACCAGTTGAATGATGTCGCCCGGGCGCGCGCCGAGGCGGTAGCGCGGGTGCAGCGGCTTGAGCACGCCGTCCGGGGTGCGTGCGAACAGACCGTCGCCGTCCGCCACCACCTGGGCGCTGAATTCGCCGCCGGCGCCGCTGACCCGGTAGCGCCCGGGGCGGTCCTCAAGGATCAGTCCACGCTGCACCAACCGGCGCAGGGCGGTCGAGATGGTGCGCGGTTCGCCGCGCATGGCCTCGGCCAGCTGGCCGGCGGTGGCGCCGACTTTATGCTGCGCAAGGGCTGCGAGCAGGGCGTCCTCGCCGGGGGCTTCGACTCGCCGATCACCAATGCCGTTACCACGGGTGAAACGCCGTTCCCCCGCACGCTCCTGCTGCTCGTTGCGCCACGGGCGCTTGCTGGACTTCTCCCGGTGTCGGGCCATGTTGATACCTCGCAGGTGCAGGATGGACAAAGAAACGGCGAATGAAACCCCTGACACCATCGCTGCCGGCCCGCGCGTCGACACGCGGCCGGTGCGCATGGTCAAAGATCAGCTGCCGGCCACCGACCAACTGCTCGCGGCGCTGACTGTCGCCCGCCTGGGCAGCTTCACCAAGGCAGCGAGCGAGTTGGAGCTCAGCCAGCCGGCCCTGTCGCGCCAGATCATGGGCCTGGAACGGACCCTGGGCGTGCGTTTGTTCGACCGCATCGGCCGGGCGGTGCGCCTGACCAGCGCCGGCGAGGTGCTGGTGGGCCAGGCCGGGCCGCTGCTGGAGGAGCTCAGCCGGGTCAGCTCGAACCTCAGCGCCTCCAATGGCACCTCCACCGGGCGGGTGCGGCTGGGCGCCAGCGAGTCGGTGGCGGTCAATGCCCTGCCGGCGATCCTGCGCCCGTACCTGGCGGCCAACAAGCGCATCAACCTGCGCCTGATGTGCCGCACCAGCGAACGCCTGCCCGAGATGGTCGCCAACGGCGAACTGGATCTGGCGGTGTGCTCGATCGAAGGTGATCCGCCCGGCCTCACCGTGCGGCGTTTGTGGGAAGAGGAGCTGGTGCTCGTCCTGCCCATCAACCACCCCAGCCGCAGCCGTTCCATCGCCAGCTATGCCGGCGAGGACTTCATCCTGCTGCCGGGCAACACCATCACCCGCCGCATCATCAACCAGCACCTGCGCGATCGCGGCGTGGAACTCAAGGTGGTGCTCGAACACGACAGCCCGGAAGTGGTCAAGGCCATGGTCATGGCCGGCCTCGGCCTCGCCATCCTGCCCGAGCCCACCATCCGCAAAGAGACCCGCCGCGGCGAGCTGGCGGCGTGGCCCCTGTCGGACCTGCGCATCGTGCGCCCGATCGTCGCCCTGAGCGATCCGCGGCGCCAACCGTGG
>JBILDK010000487.1:0-2716 GCA_044352625.1 Planctomycetota bacterium | reverse complement strand
ACCTGCGGCAACACCTATGCCCGGCAGGACGGGCCACGGTTGTCGAAACACTTTGCTTAGGTGGTTGGTGGTTGGTGGAAGGCGACCTGACCACATGGTCACCGTAGTCCCGTGATGCCGTCCCCAACCACCAACCACCAACCACCAACCACGACGAGCAGCGCCCCCGCGCTGCTCGTCCTCGGCATGCACCGCTCGGGCACGAGCTGCGTCGCCGGGCTGCTGGCGGCGGCGGGCGCGCGGGTGCCGGGACCGGCGGTGCGCAATTGGGACAATCCGCGCGGGCATCACGAGGCCACCGCGGTGATCCGGCTCAATGAGGAGGTCCTCGCGCACAGTGGCGGCTCGTGGCTGGCGGCACCGGAGGCGGTGCGCTGGACCGATGATCACGCAGCGGTGCGCGATGCATTGCTTGCGCCGGTGGCAGACTCCGCGGCGCTGATCAAGGATCCGCGCTGCCTGCTGGCGCTCCCGTTCTGGTTGGCGACGCCGGTGCGCGCCCTGGGCGTATTGCGCCATCCTGCGGCGGTGGCGGCGAGCCTGCGCTCGTGGCGCGGCATGGCGGCGGCGGAGAGCTGGGCGTTGTGGCTGGCGCACAACCGCGGCCTAGCCGATGGTGCGGTGCCGTTGATCGATTTCGATGCCGGGGGCGTGGTGGAAGCGGTCGCAGCCTGGAGCGGTACGACCTCCGCGGCCATCGCCGGGGCCTATGCGCCTGAGGCGGTGCACCATCGCGGGGCGGCAGCGGCGGACGACGTTCCTGCGGCGCTGCGCGCGGCGGCGGAAGCACTCCATTCCGAGTTGCGCCGTCGCGCCCTCAACCACGGGGCCGAGCGCGCCTGCCTGGCCTTTCCCTGGGCACAGATCGCGGCTGCGGTCGCGGGGGATTCGGGCGCGGTGGAAGCTGCGCTGACCGCAGGGGCAGATCCGGCCGCGGTGCTGGTGACCTTGACGACGGCGCTGACCCGAGCGGGAAAGCCGGCAGCGGCGCTGGCTGCGGTAGAGGTGGCTGCGGTGCCGCCGCGACTCCGTGCCCTCCTGCGCGCCAAGGCGCTGCTCGCCCTTGATCGGCCGCAGCCGGCGCTGGCGGCCTTGGAGCCGGCTTTGGCCGAGACCGCTCCGGATTGGGAAGCCCGGGCCCTGCGCCCGACCCTGCTGCGGCGCTGCGGGGAACGGGAGGCGGCGCGCAGCGCGCTGGCCGCTCTCGTCACTGATGCCATTCATCCGTGGCAGGAGGTCGCCACGCTTGCCGTGTGGGAACGCGAGGATGGGGTGGCTGAGCATCGCGCGCACTTGCTCGCAGCGATTGCCGCGGCGCCGATGCATCGCCGGGGGCGGTTGTTGTGCCGACTGGCGCGGTGGGCGTTGGCGGATGGCGACCACGTTGCTGCCGGCGCGGCGCTGGCGCGCTGCCGGAGCGAGGATCCGGGGTGGGTGGTTCCGGGGGATATGCTCACCCACTGAAGACCGCCTCGACAGCGGCCGTCCCGGGAGCCCTGATTGCGCACGGGGGCTTGCGAGTGAGCATGCCTGCCATGCTCACTCGCTACGCGCTGATGACGTTTGGGCCGGATGACTTTCGTTATTGGCAGGCGCATTACTGCCTGCTCACGGTGCTGGCGTATGCGCCGCGGCCGTGCGAGGTGGTGATGGCTACCGACCAGCCTGACCGCTTCGCGTGGTTTGGGGACCGGGTGCGCGTGCATGCCCTCAGTGCCGAAGGCTTGGCCCAGTGGAAGGGGGAACGGAACTATTTTTTGCGCACCCTGATCCAGACGTTGCGCCTGGGTACCGCGCTGCAGCCGGCGGCGGGCGTGGCGGTGTACCTCGACACCGACACCGCGGTGCAGGCATCACTCCAACCGCTGCTTGATGCCACCGCCGCAGGCCAGGTGGCCATGGACCGGCGCGAATACAATCTGTTCGGCCATGGGAAAAAAGGCAGCAAGCGCCTGTGGAACCTAGTCGGCGGAAAAAGCTGGTGCGGAGTGCCCGTGGACCAGGGCACCGACATGTGGAACACCGGCATCACCGCGGTGCGCGCCGCCGACTTCACCCTGGTGGACAAGGCCCTGGGGATCTGCGATGCGATGCTGGCCGCGGGCTGCGACCACTACCTGACCGAGCAGATCGCGATGAGCGCGGTGCTTGGCCAGCCGGGGCGCGCGGTGGAGGTGAACCCGCCGGGCAAGCCGCCACTGGTGGCGCATTACTGGGGCAACAAGGACGGCTGGAACAACGACATCTGCCAGCGCCTGGCCACCATCCACCTGCGCGGGATGGGCGTGGATGAGGCGGCGGCCTATGTCGCAGCCAACCCGATCCGTCGCCCGCTGGTGATGAAGACGCGCTGGTGGCACAAGGCCCTGGGGGTCGAGCCGCGGCGGACCTGACCATCACCCGGCCGCCTGGTGCGGCCGGGTGATGGCGACTTCAGCGACGGCGACGTAGCAGGCGCCCGAACCCACCCAGGGCCGCGGCCAGAGCACCGAGGACCAGGATCACGCCGCTGCCCATGCCGCACTTCTTGTCGTCGTCGTCCTGGGCCGCCAGGGCCGCCAAGAGGGCAGCCTCTGCCGCCGGATCGGAGGGCGCGGGCGCGGGCGCGGGCGTGGACGCAGCCACGACCACGCTGGTCACACCGATGTTCGAGACCGCACCCGAGGCATCGGTCGCCTGCCAGCGGAACGACACCGTCCCGAGGGTCGCGGGCGCG
>JBILDK010000486.1:0-2719 GCA_044352625.1 Planctomycetota bacterium | reverse complement strand
GCGTCCGTCGAGCCGGGCGGTCATCGCCGCGAGCTTGGCCTCCCAGTCGCCCATCAGCGCGATGTCGCGGCCGGGTTCGTAGGCGCCGCGCAGCAGCCATGGGATGCGCGATACCACGATGCCTGAGAGGTCGCCGGTGGGGATCCCGGCCGGGTTGCGCGCGAGCGTGGTCGAACCGCCCATCAGCAGCATGCGCCCACCACCCAGCGCGGCACCGGCGACCTCCGCTAGGCGGGTGAGCGCGACGGCGCCGCCGCAGGCGTGGTGGTCGAGGAGTGCACGCGATTGCGGGATGGCGCGTTCGCCCACCGCGCCGGTGGAGGTGGTTCCGCTGGTCAGGGCGAGGGCCAGGGCGCGGCCGGGGAACATCACATCCGGTTCGCCAGCGGCGACCTGCGCGATGAGCGGTTGATAGCCCGCATAATCGCCAAAAGGCACTTGGGCGCGGAAGGCCTCGGTCAAGCCTGCGCCGGAGGGCAGGCGGTCGAGGCCGCGCGCGCGCCCCACCGCCAACGGCGCGAGCCGCGTCACCAAACGCGCGCGAATGCGCTCCTGCGCGGCGCGTTGGTCGGCGGGTGCGGACGGCTGGGCATGGCGGTGACGCAGCCAAGCGAGGGCGCATCGGGTGAGTAGGGCGCGCATCGGGGGATACTCCGGAATCGCTCAGCAGTATTCACTACAATGTGAAGGCTGCGTGAATCGGGGACACCCGCCCTTTACCGCCGATTCATCCCGCCTTCACGGTCGGCCAGTATGGACCGACCATGGCCAGACCTGTCGACGTGGTGGTGATCTCGGACGTGCACCTGGGCACCCCGTCGTGCAAGGCGGCCGAGCTCAACGCCTATCTCAAGAGCATCGATCCGCAGCGCGTCGTGCTGTGCGGCGACATGGTGGATTTCTGGGAATTCCGCAAGGGCTGGTGGCCGGCGGCGCATACCAAGGTGGTGCGTCGCATCCTCAAGTTCGCGACCAACGGCGTACCGGTGCACTATGTCACCGGCAACCATGACGAAGCCCTGCGCCGCTATGCTCCGTTCATGCTGGGCGATCTGCGCCTGTGCGACAGCCTGGAACTCGACCTGGGCGGGGCGCGCACCTGGTTCATCCACGGCGATCAAGTGGACCGGCGCATCGGCACCTCGCGCCTGGTGACCACGTTGGGCTGCTGGTCCTATGACGCGGTGATGTGGGCGACTGACCGCCTCAACACCTTGCGCGGATGGTGCGGCCTTGCCCCGGTGGTGGATCCTGCGGCGCGCTTCAAGCGCACCTGGGCGGCGGGGCACATTGCCCGCTTCGCCCGAGCCATCTCCCGGTTGGCGGCCGAACATGGTGCTGACGCGGTGGTCTGTGGGCATATCCACGTGGCGGCCGACCATATCGAGGACGGCATTCGCTATCTCAACAGCGGTGACTGGGTCGAGAGTCTGAGTGCGCTCGAATTCGCCCACGGCGACTGGAGCGTGGTGCGCTATGTGGATCTGGTAGAACGCGGTCTGGTGAAGCCGCCGGACGATCTGGGTGACACCGTCTCCCTGCAACCCGCCGCAGCCTGAGCAAGGTGGAAGCGCAGGCTGCGGCCTGCATCGAAAAGACCCGAGGCAGGCTGGCCTGCGCTCCCAGTCAGTGCGCGTAGCCGAAGGCCGCGGCCTCGGCACGGATGTCCTCGGGTTCGCGTAAGGCGACCTCGCGCGGCGTGATCATCACCGCAGTACGCGCGGTGACCTCCACCGGCATCATCGACACCGGCAGATCGAGCGGGAAGCGCTGCCACCAGGGCAGCGGCGTGGCGACGGTGCCGTCATAGCGCAGGATCGCACCGTGGGCGTCGCGGCGGTAGGTGTACCAGGTCACCGGGATGGCGATCGGCAGATGTCCGCGTTCGTGGGCCGAGGCTGGTGGGTTGCTTGGGATCGGCTGGGGCTTCATGCCCAGATACGCCAGACCGGTGGCGTGGTTCTCAGCCGGTGGGGTTTCGACCCGAGCTTCGTGGACCACGCAGCCGTTCAACATGACCACCGCGGCGAGAAGCGCGCAGCGAGCCATCATGCTTCTTGCTGCATGCGCAGGCGCTGGATGTATTGGCGCAGCACGCGGTTGGCCAGGCTGATGTCGGCCACACGGTGCTTCAGGTCGCAGGTCGAATTGTAGATCAGCGAATCGAAGGTGATATCGCCGGTGGTCAGGAACCCCCGACGGTCGTTGGCGGCGATCGCCTTGAGCAGATTGCGCTGGGTGACGATGGGTTCCTTGGTGTGGTCGATGGCCCAGGCGAACGGGTGTTTGCCGGTCACCACCTCATAGACCATGATCGCCCAGGAATACACGTCGCCGCGGGTGTCCACCAGGCTCTCCTTCTCGCCGGTGAGGGCGTAGAAGGCCTGCTCGGGGCTGGCGTACTTGGGCGTGAGCAGCGCGCTTTCGCGGTTTGAGCGGCGCGAGCGCCAGCGGGCGATGCCGAAGTCGGCGATCTTGCCCTGGCCGGGGCCGAAGATCAGGATGTTCTGCGGCTTGATGTCGCGGTGGGCCACGAAGTGGTCGTGGGCCTCCTTGATGCCCTCGGTGGCGTTAGCCAGGGCTTCGAGGATCGCAACCCGGTCGAAGCCTGGCATTTGTCGGCGGTTCTTGACCACCCGGTCGAGGCTGCCGAAGCGCGCCTTCTCGGTGATCATGAAGGGCAGGATGTGTACCGGGAAGAATTCGCGCAGTTCGTCGG
>JBILDK010000075.1:0-9338 GCA_044352625.1 Planctomycetota bacterium | reverse complement strand
GATGGTGTCGTGGCCCCGGACCAGGCGTTCAAGGGTGTGGGTGCAGGCGGCGGCTGGGGGCAGAATGCGCAGGTCGAGGCCGGCGGTGTCGTGGTCCTTGAGATACCGCTCGACCTTGTTGATGATCTGGGCGTCGTGCGGACGCTGGGCATCCAACCAGAACACGGCGGGAGTGGCGCTCAGGCGCGCGCGATTGACCGCGAGCTTGACCCAGTCGCGCACCGGCGCGTCCTTGGTCTGGCATGCGCGCCAGATGTCGCCGGCGGCGACGCTGTGGCTGAAGATCACCGTGCCGCCGGCATCGACCACGCGCACCGTGCCGGCGGCTGGGATCTGGAAGGTCTTGTTGTGCGAGCCGTATTCCTCGGCGGCCTGGGCCATGAGGCCGACGTTGGGCACGCTGCCGATGGTTGTGGGATCGAGCGGGCCGCGAGCCTTGCAGAAGTCGAGCGTCGCCTGGTACACGCCTGCATAGCAGCGGTCGGGGATCACGGCGAGGGTGTCATGCAGCACGCCCTTGGCGTCGTACATCTTGGCCCCGGCGCGGATCATCGCCGGCATCGAGGCATCCACGATCACGTCGCTGGGCACGTGCAGGTTGGTGATGCCCTTGTCGGAATTGACGTAGGCCAGTCCGGGACCGGCGCTGATCGCCGCCTGGATGTCGGCTTCGATCGCGGACTTCTGCGCTGCGGGCAGGCCCTGGATCTTGGCGACCACATCCCCGAAGCCGTTGTTGAGGTCGACCTTCAATTCAGCGAACAGGGCCGCGTGTTTGCTCAATAGCGGCTTGAAGAACGCGCGCACCGCATGGCCAAAGATGATCGGGTCCGAGACCTTCATCATCGTCGCTTTGAGGTGCAGCGAGAGCAGCACGCCGTCAGCCTTGGCCTGGGCGATGCACTGCTCATAGAACGCTGCAAGGTCGGCCACGCGCATCACCGTGGCGTCGAGGATCTCGCCAGCCTTGAGCGGGGTCTTGTCCTTGAGCACGGTCACGGTGCCGTCGGTCGCGACCAGTTCGATGCGCACGCTGGTGTCGGCGGGCGCGGTCCACGACCGTTCATTGGCGAAGAAGTCGCCGTCGCTCATCGCTGCCACGCGGGTCTTGTTTCCGGCACCGAAAGGCGCGTTGAGGTGCGGGTGTTTGCGCGCGTAGTCCTTGACCGCCTTGGGCGCGCGGCGGTCGGAATTGCCTTCGCGCAGCACCGGGTTCACGGCCGAGCCAAGCACCTTGGCGTAGCGCGCTTTGACCTCTTTTTCCGCCTCGGTGGCAGGATTGTCTGGGAAGTCAGGCAGGGCGTAGCCCTTGGCCTGCAACTCAGCGATGGCGGCCTTGAGCTGGGGGACCGAGGCGCTGACATTGGGCAGCTTGATGATGTTGGCCTCAGGCGTGAGGGTCAACGCGCCGAGTTCCGCGAGGGCATCGGGTGTGCGCTGGGCCGCAGGGAGCTGATCGGCGAACCTCGCCAGGATGCGCCCCGACAGCGAGATATCCCGCGTCTCAATCGCGATGCCGGCGGCCATGGTGAAAGCCTGGACGATCGGCAGCAGCGAGAAGGTGGCGAGGGCCGGGGCTTCGTCGGTCTGGGTGTAGATGATCGTGGGTGTGGTGGGCATGGTCAGAGGACTCGCGCAGGGATCGTTGAGGGTGTCGGATTGACGCGGGTAGGGTATGCGTTGCAACCCTGGCTATTTGTCTACTGATATGCACATCGGCTATGGAAGAGGAAGCGGCTTCGGATGGACGCGTGGTATTGGCCATGCTACATCCTGGAGACCATCATGACCACCACCCTCGCTCCCGCCGTCCAGGCCGAACTGGCCAAATACCGCAGCACCGTTGATGCTCTTCAGGCCGGCGCCATCGACCCGGACAAAGAGTTCAAGCCCTACCGCCTGGTTCACGGCGTGTACGGCCAGCGCCAGGCGGGCGAGAACCAGATGGTGCGCATCAAGCTCAAGTACGGCCTGGTGACTCCGGCCCAGATGCGCGTACTGGCCGATGTGTCCGAACAGTACGCCAACGGCAACAGCCACATCACCACCCGTCAGGCGGTGCAGTTTCACTACGTCCCGTTGCTGACGACCCCGGACCTGCTGGAGCGCCTCGAACAGGCGGGCCTGACCACCCGCGAGGCCTGCGGCAATGCCGTTCGCGCGGTCTGCGCCAGCGCCGACGCCGGCTGCCGCGCTGACGAACCGTTCGCGGTCGAGCCCTACGCCGAGGCGGTATTCCAGCACTTCCTGCGCGGCCCGCGCAGCGCCAATCTGCCGCGCAAATTCAAGATCAGTTTCGCCGGCTCTGACGCCGACCGGCTGGGCCAGGTCAACATCCAGGACGTGGGCATCACCGCCGTGGTGGTGAACGGCATCGAGGGCTTCCGCGTGGTCGCCGCTGGTGGCCTGGGCGCCGCCCCGGTCAAGCCGGTCCTGATCAGCGCGTGCCTGCCCAAGGCCGAGCTGATCCCGGTGTGCGAGGCCATCCTGCGCGTCCACCACCAGTACGGCGACCGCCAGAACCGCGCCAAGGCGCGACTCAAGTTCGTGGTCAAGAACCACGGCATCGAGGGCTTCCTGGCACTCGTCCAGGACAAGCTGGCGGAGGTCCGCGCCGAAGGCATCACCGGCAAGGTCCTTCCCGACCGGCTGCCGGCCGTGGCCACGTCGCCGGTCCCGGCGGTCACGGATGCGGCCGAACAGTCCTGGCGCACCTGGAGCGTCCGCCCCCACCGCGAGGCGGGCCTGGCCCTGGTCACCGTGACCATCGCCCGCGGCGACCTGCCGGCGGCGCGCATGCGCGCCCTGGCGGATCTCGCGGAACGGTTCTCGGCCTCGGACGTGCGCTCGACCAACGATCAGAACCTGGTGTTCCGCCGGGTGCGTCACGCCGACCTCGCCGCGCTGTACCGCGAACTCAAGGCTCTCGGCTACGACCGGCCCGGCCACACCATCAGCGACGTGGTGAGCTGCCCCGGCGCCTCCACCTGCCAGCTTGGCGTGACCATGAGCAAGGGCCTGGCGGGCGAGTTGGAGACCGCCCTGGCGGACCTCGACGATGCCGGCGTGCGCGCCGCGCGCATCAATATCAGCGGCTGCCCCAATTCCTGCGGCCAACACCACATCGGGACCATCGGCCTGCACGGCGCTGGGGCCAAGATCGGTGACCAGATGGTGCCGCACTATGTCCTCCTGGTGGGTGGCGGCGATGAGGGCGATCAGCTCCACCTCGCCTCCCTGGTGGCGCGCATTCCGGCGCGCAAGGTCGGCACCGCGGTGCGCGCCCTGGCCCAGTGGTACGTGGCCGAGCGCACTCCCGGCGAGGCCTTCGCCGATTACCTGCGGCGGAGCGCCGGGGTCGGCCTCGACAAGGACGCGGCGGCGGCGGCCAAGGCCAAGCTCAAGGAGCGCATCGCCAGTCTCTGTGCCTACAAGGATGGCGAACTCACCGCGGCCGACCTCAGCGACTTCGACGCCGACCAGCCCTTCAGCCAGCAGCTCAAAGAGCTGGGCACGGGTGAATGCATGGCGTGAGCGCCCACGCTGAGCCGCTTGACCGCTTTCTGGCCCGGCGGCTCAAGCTCACCTGGGCAGCCGTCCATGAGCTGGTCCACCGCAATCGCGTCAGCGTTGCGGGTGCGGTTGTGCGCCAATATCATCGGCCGCTGGCTGCTGGCGAAGTGGTGCAGGTGGATGGCGCGGTGCTGGCCGACGGCCCCGACGATAGCGTGATCCTCTGTCACAAGCCGGTGGGCGTAGCGTGCAGCCACGACCCGGACGATGCGCCGCTGATCTACGATGTGGTACCTGCGGAACTGTGCCATCCCAATCTGCAGACGGTTGGGCGGCTCGATCGCAATACCTCCGGTTTCCTGCTGTTGACGATCGATGGGAAGTTGATCCAGCGCCTCACCGACCCGCGCAGCAAGCTGCCCAAGCGCTACCGCATCGGCTACGCAGGGACGTTGGAATCCGGCGCCGTGGAGCGCGTCGCCGCCGGATTGGTCCTGGCCGATACCGGCGAGCGTTGCCTGCCGGCAGACCTGAGCTGCGACGCCCCGGGCCGCGCCACCCTGGTCCTGACCGAAGGCCGGTTCCATCAAGTCAAACGCATGATCCAGACCCTCGGCGCGCGGGTCGAGACCCTGCATCGCGACCGCCTCGGCGACTGGGACCTGCCGGCGGATCTGCAACCGGGGGCGATGCGCCTGTTTGGTATCGGACCATTGTCGTATGGGGGGCGGGAATAAGCGGGGGGCATTTTCATGCGATGTTTATTCGCGCCGGATGTCTATGGATTGGGTGGCCCTAACAAATGTTCTATGTGAAAATGGATTTATGGATCGGTATATATTGTTATTTCTAGCGACATTGACAGTGACGGTATTGCCCGGAAGACCATGGGTATGATCTTCACCACTCCTTCATTTCTGACCGCGGTACATTGTGCGCCCGCTCTTCTTCTTCTCCTCCTCGTCGGCGGTATGGGGCATTCCTTCGCCGCCGATGTGTTGGTGGTTGAAGGCACCGGGACGGTGACCATTGCGGGGGTCGCTCCTGCCACGGTTCCGGCTGGTCAGGTCCGGATGGGCAATGGCCGGGTGGCGGTAGCCGGGGCGCTGGGTGTGGGTGTGGCCCCGATCGGCGATGTTGGCCTGTCCATTGCAACACCCAGTGCAACGGTGCCGCAAATGCGGTTAGCCGATAGCTCGGCCGTACGCTACAGGGCGGATTTCAAAATCAGCACGGGGCTTGAGATCCGCGCCACGGATGTCGGGGTGACCCCTGCGGTCTTGACCCCGGTCACCTTGGTGGGCAACGAGGTCCGGGTGAATGGAGGTACGCCCACCGCGCAGGTGCGCCGGATGACGGTGTTTAGCAATGGTGGCGTACGTATAGGTGACAGCCTGGCGTCACCCGGTGCCAAATCCCTCGGGGTTGATGGCACCATCAGCGCCACAGGGGCTATTGCATCCGCCGGCACCGTGACTGCCGCCGGCTCCGTCAATATCACTCAAGGGACGGCCACGGTCAAAGTGGCACCCAATGCCACCAATGATGGTGTGACTTTTTCCACCGGGGCCAACCAAAATAGGGCAGATTTCAAAATCAGCACGGGGCTTGAGATTCGTGCCACGGATGCCGGGGTGACCCCTGCGGTCTTGACCCCGGTCAATTTGGTGGGCAACGAGGTTCGGGTGAATGGAGGTACGCCCACCGCGCAGGTGCGCCGGATGACGGTGTTCAGCGACGGGGGCGTGCGTGTTGGTACGAGCACTACGTCGCCTGGGGCACAATCCCTCGGAGTAGACGGTGCCGTCAACGTCACGGGAGCTATTGCATCCAGCAGCACCGTGACCGCCACGGGATCGGTGAACATCAAGCAAGGCACCGCCACCGTCAAAGTTGCGCCCAATGCCACCAATGATGGATTGATCCTTACCACCGGAGCTAATCAAACGGTGGTGGTGTTGACGCTCCCCAATACCGGCTTGACCACCGGCACCGGCGTGGTGTGGAATGGCACCAAGTGGACCACCGGTGCTCCGACGGCGACGGCCAAACCGCCGGCTGGTGCGGTCATGCATTTCGCCCAGGCCACCGCCCCAAATGGATGGTTGGTGTGCAATGGCCAAGCGGTTAGTCGGACAACCTATGCGGCTTTGTTTACGGCGATTGGCACGACGTATGGGGCAGGTGATGGTTCGACCACCTTCAGTTTGCCTGATTTGCGTGGTGAATTCATTCGCGGCGCGGATGTTGGGCGTGGGGTTGATGCGGGGCGCGTGGTTGGGTCGGCGCAGCCACCAAGTTTTATTCGCACAATAACCTCGAACGAGGCCGCCTACGTGGGTGAAATCCCGCCCAGTGGCGGGTGGGGAATTGGTGTGCCTTACGCAAACTTCGAAATGATCACTGGTGTTCCCGCGGGCGCAAAGAACTCAGTGGGGGAAGCGTTTCCGGCGGGCGCGGAAGGCAATATCTCAACAGGAGGACATGTTATATCATACTCTTATGCCATGAATCGCTGGGGTGCCATCCGCCCGCGCAACGTGGCGCTGTTACCCTGCATCGCGTATTGATCCGTATGCGCACGATCGGGAACGAAATGCCTTCATTATGGATAACCCAACGTGGCAATTATCTGCGCGCGGTTGGGCTGTGTGGTTGCATGGCAACGGCATTTTGCGCCGATGTTCCATTGATCGCCCCGACGGCGCCTGTCACCACACCCATCCAGGCGACCGGTCAGGAACCCATGATCATCCGCCCGATGACCGTCAATGCCCCTGGATCGCTGGTGGTCCAGATTGTGGGCGATCCGGTAAGGTCGCGCATGGTGATAAGCCCAGGTTTTCGTTTGGGTGTGGGCGCCACAATGCGCCTCGGTATAAGCAGCATCGGGACAGACCAGAACCAGGACGGGGTTGACGATGCCTTGGCAAGTGCTTTGGGACTGCCGCAACACGAGATGGATAATGATCACGATGGCGTTTCCAATGCGGTTGAAAAGCGTCAGGGATCCAACCCCTTTGCGGCCGATAGCGATGGCGATGGGGTGATCGATGGCTGGGATCCGGCGCCATTGGATCGTGCCATCAAGACGCCCTTGACCACAACCACCGGCGACGCAACTCCACCCGTCATCACCATCATTTCGCCAACGGTAACCCTGCTGTGAATCCCATGCTTATTGTTACGCGCCTGGTGTTGTGTCTGTGTGCGCTCCTCCCTCTGTGCCATGCCGCCGCAGCGACCTCAGCAATCATGGTTGCGGCATCGCCCACCGGTGGGTTCAGCGATCCGCCAACGGTGGATGAATTCCTGATGAGGTCGCCCTTTCCCGAGCCCATGGTGCCGGTCGGGGGCAACCCCGGTGCGGACGACAGCCGGGCGCTTGCCGCGCTCCTGATGGCCTATGCGGCCGCGCCTGAGCCGCGTCCGCTTGCCGACTTTGAGGCCTTTGCCGCAGCCCATCCCCAGTCGCCGTGGCTCGCCTCCCTGCGCTTAAATCTCGGCATCGTGCGCCGCGAACGTGGCTACTTTCATGCTGCCGCAGCCGACTGGGAGGCCGCCTGGAATCTCAGCAAGGACGTTGCCGGATCACAGGCAGCGGGGCTCGCCGCGTTGGCCATGGCGGAACGCATCCAGCTGCTGGCCTGGGTTGGCCGACCCAGCGAGATGGATGTATTGTTTGCTGAATTCGGTGACCGCCCCTGCCTGAGCCGCGCCGGCACCAAAATGCAGGCGGCGCGCGACGGGCGCGAAGTGATGGAGCAGCAACCAGCCATCGCCTTCAAATGTGGCCCCTACGCGCTTGATGCCCTGCACCGCATTCTGAAGGGTGCTGGCAATCGCCATGACGAGACGCCGCAGGTGCGCGGGTTCGCCGTCACCGCCCGCGGCACCCACCTGGTCGAACTGACGGCCCTGGCGAAGACCATGGGGCTTGACCTCATGCCGGTGAAGCGGATCGATCCAGCGGCGCCCTTGGCGGTGCCGGCGGTACTGCATTGGAAGCTCGACCACTACAGCGCCCTGGTGGCGGATCGCGGCGCCATCGTCGCGATCACCGATGCGACCATGGATCCGTTCTATGGCAAAGAGCGCGTCATCGACCGGGCGGCTCTCGATGCCGAATGGTCTGGCTATGCCTTGATCCCGGCCGGACCAATGCCTCTTGGCTACGAGTCCGTTCCTGATGCCGTCGCCGCCACCATCCACGGCAAGGGATTCACCGCGCCGCCGGTGGATGCATCGAGTGACACCGGATGCGATGCCCAGGCGGGGGGTCAAAAGAATGGATGCGGCATGATGGGCTACAGCTTTCATCTGCTCAAGACGGCTTTGCGCATATCCGACCGCCCGCTGCCCTATGAACCCGTGGCCGGTCCATGGACGCCCATCGAGATCGTCTATGCGGAAAAGATGGCTGGCCAGACCCAGACGCCAACCATCAGCAATATGGGCCCGAAATGGGGGCTGTCAGTCATCCAGGAGTTAGACGTCGGCCCACCCAATGGCGGCTATAGCCCTTACCTGTTGTTCGGAACCGGTGGATGGAACTATTTCCGCTCGTCAGGAACGGCGCAGATCGTCGAGCCGAATGGTCCGACGACCACCGCCGCGGTTTACGTAAATGCGGCCGATGGTGGCACCTTCCGGTCGCCGTTTCATATGTACTGGAGCCCGGCCGGCCAGTGGACGTACTATACCTGGGAGGCGTCTGTGACCGTGCGCTACCCCGACGGGTCATCCTGCGTCTATTCCAATAACAACATGACCACGACGCGGTATGTTCCCGCCTTAATGACGGATCCGGCTGGACGCCAAACCACCTTCAGGTATGCGCCGGGAACCAAGCGCCTGGACAGCATCACCGACGCCACCGGCGTGGTCACAACGTTCCAGTACGCGACAACGAACAATCTGCTGATCACCGGCATCAGCCAAAATGTAAACGGCGCGATGTTTGCCGCCTACATCACCTACGATACCCTGGGCCGGCTGAGTTCGGTGACCGACGCCATCGGCATGGTGTCATCGGTAACCTACGAGGGCAATACCGACCGCGTGGTGAGCATGACCACGCCCTATGGCACGACATCATTCAACCGGCCGAACAGCACCTCGATCGAGGCGGTCGATCCCGCTGGCGACCGGGAACGGATCGAGCGCGTGAATGCCCACGGTGTGCTGCCCGCATCCGAGCCCGGCGGCACTGAGCCGGAGGGCGGTCCCTGGGACGACGGCCAAGAACGCCAGCGCGATATATATTATTGGGACCGCAAGGCCATGAAATTGGGCTTCGACACCGTTCCGGTGCCGGCCGGGGTGTCGGCCAACCGCTACGCCAATGCGGTCAATTACCAGTTTTTGCGCGCCTGGTACAATCCATCCTTTGCCGGCGCCGGCTTTACCGGCATCAGCCGGTTGCTGCAATCGATCAAGCATCCGTTCGGTTCACGGCAGCGCTTCCTGTATGATCGCGAGCCGGGCAACACCACGCTCTACACCGATGCCGGCATCCGCTGGTCGCAGCCCACCGGCATGGTGACAGTGGGTGAGGGCGGTCAGACCGTGAAGGTCTCCCAGACCCTCGATGGCCATGGTCGGCCCTTGGTGGCGACCGATGCGGTCGGTCGTCAGACCCGCCACACCTGGAACGACAATGGCGATCTGATCCGCATGGAGCAGCGCATTCAGGCCAACCCTGAAGTCTTCGCCCCGGTCGCGTCCTGGACCTACGGCAGCGGCGTCACCAGCCGGCTGCCGCTGACCGCAGTGGACGCCAGCGGCAATGAAACACGCTATGCCTACGATGCGCTGGGGCGGTT
>JBILDK010000074.1:0-9341 GCA_044352625.1 Planctomycetota bacterium | reverse complement strand
GGCCGCGACTGGTTCGACCTGCTGCCCAAGGTCGATCTGCATGTCCACCTCGAGGGGGCGATCCCCGCCGCCACGCTGCTGGCGCTGGCCCACCGCCACGGCGGCGCGGCCGAGGTGCCCGACGCGGCGGCCTTGGCCCGGCGCCTGGCCTTTCGCGATTTTACCGGATTTCTCACGGCGTGGCACTGGCTGCACCGCTGGCTGCGCACCCCCGACGACCTCGCGGATGCGGCCGAGGGCGCCGCGCGGTCGTGGGCCGCAGCCAACGTGCGCTATGTCGAGGCCCACTGTTCGCCCATCGATCTTGCGGGCCTTGGCCTTGATGCCGGGACGGTGGTGACGGCGTTCCGCCGCGGCCTGGACCGGGTGCCGGCGGTGCGCGTGGCGCTGATCGTGGACCTGGTGCGCAATTATGGTCCCGAGGCGGCGCTGCGTTCGGCCGCCGAAGCGGCCGAGCTGCGCGGCCTGGGCGTGGTGGCGGTGGGCCTGGGGGGCGACGAGCGCGCCCATCCGCCCGAGCCGTTCGCACCGGCCTTCGCTCTGGCCCGCGCCCGCGGGTTGCACGTCACCGTGCATGCCGGCGAGACCGCCGGGCCCGCCAGCATCCGCGGTGCCCTCGCGGCGGGGGCCGAGCGCATCGGTCACGGCATCCATGCGGTGCAGGACGACCTGCTGTTGGCGGAGCTGGCGGCGCGGAGGATCGTGCTCGAAGTCTGTCCAACCTCGAATCGACGCACTGGCGCAGTGCGCCAGGGTACCACCCATCCGCTCGGCCGACTGCTGACGGCGGGCTGTCGGGTGGTGCTGGGCAGCGATGATCCGGTGTTGTTCAGTGCCGACCTCGCTCAGGAACTACGCGTCGCCGCGTTCGAGCACGGGTGTGACCGCCGCCGCCTGCGTGAACTCCAGGACGACGCGGTGGCGGCCGCGTTTCTTGATCAATCTGCTCAGGCAGCGCTGCGTGCGGCCCTGCATGCTGACCCGGCCTGGACAACCACCTGAACCGCATCGGGGGTTGGTGCCCTGCGGCCCGCCCATAGACTCACATCGTGGACCTTGATCCGAACATCGCCCTCGGTCAGCGCCGGCTGGCCCTGCTCGACGCCCGCATCGCCAGCGGCACGGTGCCGACCTCGGCCACGGCTGATGAAGCGGCGTGGCTGACCCAGCTGGTTCCGAAGGAAGCCGCGATTGGTTTTGCCCCCAGCGGGGTCGATTCCGCCTTGCTCGCGTCCCTGTCCTCGGCGGGTCTGCCCATTGCTCCCGGCGGGGTGCTACGCTACGCGGACGACCTCGCGGTGGATTCGACCTGCGTGGTGCCACGGGTTGAGGGCGCGCGCCTGCTGGTGCCGCCGGCGGCGGTCCTTGCCGAGTTGACCTCGCTCCGCCTCAAGCCCATGCGACAGTGGGTCGCGGCCCGCCTTGGAGTGCGGCTCAAGATCGGTGGCGGTGTGCATCTGCGCCTGTGGCCCAGCCGGGCGGTGCTGATCAGCACTGCCGCGATTCCGCTGGGCGGATTCCTTTCTGGTCCCCAGGCCGGCACCCGCGCCAGCATTTACCTGGGTGCGGGTGCCACCCAGTATGTGCCGCTCTGAACTCGACGCGGCCAAGGACGCGCTGCGCAGCGAGCTGCGACGTTGGCGCCGCGCCCTCGCCGCCGCGCCCCGTGCAGCAGCCCACGACGCCCTCGCCCGTGCCCTGGTCCAGCGACTGGAAACAGCCCCGCCCTGCGCCCTCGCCAGTTACGTGGCCTTGCCGGAGGAAGCCGATCTCTCAGCGGTGCATGCGTGGTGGTGGAGCCGAGGTGGCGAGCTCTGGTTGCCTCGGGTCACCGGCCCCGGAGGTCTCGCCTGGCATGCGCTGCATTCCCTCGACCAGACCACCACCGGCGCATACGGCATCCGCGAACCGAACCCGGCCAAGGTCCCGGCCGCGCCCCTCCCAGCCGAAGCCCTGATGCTGGTGCCGGGCCTGGGCTTCACCGCCGACGGCCGCCGATTGGGCCAGGGTGGCGGTTTTTACGATCGCGTGCTGGCCACCCATCGCGGCCCCGCCATTGGCATAGGTTATGCCTGCCAGCAGGTTGACGACCTGCCGGCCGCAGCCCACGACATTCGTTTGCCGACAATCTGCCTCAGCGGAATCTGGCTGAGTTCGCCGCCTTGACCACCCGGTCTTACCCACTATCTTTCGCATCCCCGCGTGGAGACGTGGGTGAGTGGCTTAAACCAACTCATTGCTAATGAGTCGTACGGGTCAAACCGTACCGGCGGTTCAAATCCGCCCGTCTCCGCCAGAGTCAAGGACTTACGAAAACCCCCGGTTTAACGACCGGGGGTTTTCGTTGCCGCTTTGCACGCAGTTTACTCATGAAGGGGTCGCCATCCCGTTTCGGGAGGGCGTTTCGTGGAGATACCCGGACATTGCAGGCAGAAGGCTAGGGTGGCATCGGCGGGAGTGCGCCGACCCAGAGCGCGTCTGGAGCCGAGCAGCCGGCAGCGGTTCAACCGCATCGAAGCTCGTCTTTCGGTTGCATCACCTGGTGCGCCGACGTCGCCCGCAGGCGGCCGAACTGTACCAGGCACAAAAGCTGTACGAGGTGCGACCGCAGCAGCCGAACGAACACGGGCGGGTTGTCGTGTCCGATATCGCGATTCCAGGTCATGGCTGGTAGAACGCGGCGACGGTGTTCGACGACGGCCGTCAATATCTACGTCACCGATTCGTTCAGCGCTGATCGGCCTCGCCGCTGCGCGTGGTGAAGCGGAACGTGTCCGCGGCGGCCCGCTGCCGCGGCCGTCGACCCTGGTGGCTGACAACGGCGTGGGTTTCGCCACCCAGGCCTTCACCCGGCACCCGACAAGGTGATGGACGATGGGGCTTGATCCCGTGTGAGACACGGAAGGTCATAGGGCAGGTTTTGGCCCAGATAGGTGCATAAGGCGGGGTCTCAGAATCATCTCCTGGTTATGCAGACATATCTGTCCAGTCCGTCCTCTCATTGCAGCAAAACCCATGAACAATCAAACTGTTCCTGGGTGTCCGCTTTATTCTCGAAGTGGACAGGTTGTAGTTTAAGCGTGCGTAGGGAAAGTAGCCTTAGCAGCAGTCTGCTCATCAGCGTCGTTGTGCTGCTCGCCGTGGCTGCGGTGGCCTGTAGTGCGGTCGAGCGAAGTGTGGGTCCGCTGAAGTGCCCGATGGGGCGCGACTACTGGCTCGGGTTCCCGAAAGGCTATGATCCCGCCAAAACCTATTGGGTGGTCGCGACGGCACACTATTTCACTGGCACTGGCAACGATCTCAAGAACTTTGAACTACCCGGGGTGAACCAGGATTATATCGTCGTATCACCGTCATATCCCCAGAGTGAGAAGGACGGTTTCTATCAAGTCCTAATGGGCCAGGCCGACAAGCAGCTCTTGGACTTGTTTCAAAAACTAAAAACTCAGTACCGACTGCATGATAAGATGTTTCTCTACGGTTTCTCCGGGGGCGCCCAGTTTTCGCATCGCTTCGCCATGGCCTATCCCCGAGCCGTGATCGGATGCAGCGCGCATTCCGCTGGCACGTGGGGCTCCCAGAGCTGGAATGGCCCGGACACCAGCCCGGAAGCCATCGGGATCCCGTTCTTTGTTTCGTGCGGTACTGATGACACACAGATACCAGCGGGATCGTATTTTTATTCCCGTATCGCCGCGGCTAGTTTTTATTTTGATGAATCGCTTTTGAAGCAAGGCATGTGTCTAAAGGCGCGCTTTTGGGAAGGCTACGCTCATGCACCTAGTCCGAAGATCTATACGCTGAACAGTGAGTGCTTCGAACTCGCCACCACCGGAATGTTCCCGGATCAGCGCAAAGTCGTCAATGATGAGATAGGCCGCATCGATGCCATGATATCACAGGGAAAGTTGGTAGAAGCGAAGACGGCGTTGACTGCCCTGCCCACCGTGAATCTGCCATGGCCAGCCGCCAAGAATCCAACCTGGTTCCCTCTGGCCAGCGCGCCGTGGTCGCCGATACGGGATGAGCAAATGGCGGCAGTGCGTCCCTCTTTCGTCGCTCAAGGGGTCGTTGGTCTATGCACGACGGATCCTGAGTCTGGGCCTCGCGACTACTATGTGGACGACAGCAATGAGAACGTGTATGGCTGGAATGTGAATCAGGCCGTCAAGGAGTCCCTTTCCAAGCGGATGAAGTCGTGGATTGCGGAACTGATCGCCGATCGCGAGGCCAAGCTGCCACCGTCAACAATTGTCGCCCCGGCCATCACCACCCCGCCGGCCAGCATCACCGTGACCGCACCGGCCACCGCCACGTTCACCGTGGTCGCCACCGGTACACCGGCGCCGACCTATCAGTGGCGCAAGGGCGGCACGGCCATAAGTGGTGCCACTGCGGCGAGCTACACCACCCCCGCGACGGTGATTGGTGATAATGGCGCGCAGTTCAGCGTGGTAGTGACCAACAGCGCGGGGACGGCGACCTCAACCAATGCCACGCTGACGGTGACCGCCGCGCCCGTCGCACCGGCGATTACGGCTCAGCCCGCGCAACAATCGGTACTCGTCGGCCAGACCGCCACGTTCACCGTGGTCGCGACCGGTACACCGGCGCCGACCTATCAATGGCGCAAGGGCGGCACGGCCATCAGTGGTGCCACTGCGGCGAGTTATACCACCCCCGCGACAGTGATCGGTGACAATGGCGCGCAGTTCAGCGTGGTGGTGACCAACAGCGCGGGGACGGCGACCTCAGCCAATGGGACATTGACGGTGACCGCCGCCCCTGTCGCACCGGCGATTACGGCTCAACCCGCGCAACAATCGGTACTCGTCGGCCAGACCGCCACGTTCACCGTGGTCGCCACCGGTACACCGGCGCCGACCTATCAATGGCGCAAGGGCGGCACGGCCATCAGTGGTGCCACTGCGGCGAGTTATACCACCCCCGCGACGGTGATTGGTGATAATGGCGCGCAGTTCAGCGTGGTAGTGACCAACAGCGCGGGGACGGCGACCTCAACCAATGGGACATTGACGGTGACCGCCGCCCCTGTCGCACCGGCGATTACGGCTCAACCCGCGCAACAATCGGTAATTGTCGGCCAGACCGCTACGTTCACCGTGGTCGCGACCGGTACACCGGCGCCGACCTATCAATGGCGCAAGGGCGGCACGGCCATCAGTGGTGCCACTGCGGCGAGCTATACCACCCCAGTGACCGTGATCAGCGACAATGGCGCGCTGTTCAGCGTGGTGGTGACCAACAGCGCGGGGACGGCGACCTCAACCAATGGGACATTGACGGTGACCGCCGCCCCTGTCGCACCGGCGATTACGGCTCAGCCCGCGCAACAATCGGTAATTGTCGGCCAGACCGCTACGTTCACTGTGGTGGCCACCGGTACACCGGCGCCGACCTATCAGTGGCGCAAGGGCGGCACGGCCATCAGTGGTGCCACTGCGGCGAGCTATACCACCCCCGTGACCGTGATCAGCGACAATGGCGCGCAGTTCAGCGTGGTGGTGACCAACAGCGCGGGGACGGCGACCTCAACCAATGGGACATTGACGGTGACCGCCGCGCCTGTCGCACCGGCGATTACAGCTCAACCCGCGCAACAATCGGTAATTGTCGGCCAGACCGCTACGTTCACTGTGGTCGCCACCGGTACACCGGCGCCGACCTATCAATGGCGCAAGGGCGGCACGGCCATCAGTGGTGCCACTGCGGCGAGTTATACCACCCCCGTGACCGTGATCAGCGACAATGGCGCGCAGTTCAGCGTGGTGGTGACCAACAGCGCGGGGACGGCGACCTCAGCCAATGCCACGCTGACGGTGCAGGCGATTCCCCCAACCAACACCGCCCCGGTGGTCAACGCCGGGGTGGATCAGGCGATCACGCTGCCCCTGGGCGCGACACTTGACGGTACGGTGACGGATGACGGGCTACCTGGTTCTGGCCTGACCTACGCATGGACCACGGTATCCGGCCCGGCAGCGGTGACCTTCGTCGATTCCGCGGTGGTCGATGCCACCGTCACCTTTAGCGCGCCAGGCAGCTATGTTCTGCGACTGACCAGTAGTGACGGAGCCGTCAGCGTGAGCGACGATATCACGGTCACGGTGAACGCGGCCGTTCCGGTCAACACCGCCCCGGTGGTCAACGCCGGGGTGGATCAGGCGATCACGCTGCCTGATATCGCGACGCTAAACGGAACGGTAACTGATGACGGCCTGCCTTCCGCAAGCGTAACGCACGCCTGGTCACTGATCGCCGGACCGGATTCCGTGACCTTCTCGACTCCGACGAGCTTGGAAACCAGTGTGTCGTTCACGACGGCAGGCAGCTATGTGCTGCGTCTGACGGTCAGCGATGGGCAACTCACGACCACCGACGAGGTCACGGTCAGCGTAGCCCCGGCTCCACTCCCATCCGCGTCCGCACTCATGCCCCCGGTCACCAGCGGCGGTGATAGCTGTGCGGCAGGTGGCCTCGGGGTGGTGCTATCCAGTTTGGCGATGGCCCTGCGCTTGCGTCGTCGCCGTCGGTGACCAGCCGCCGCCGCGTTCATACAGCGGGTCGGACGCGGCGGAGGGTTCCGAGGGTCACCGACGAAATGGGTTCGCCTAGCTGGTCTGCGGATGGCAGTGCAGGAGGGGGTGGATTCCGCTGGTTGTCGCTGGTCGGATTGGATCCTTCCAGCCCATGACACGTACTGCCTGGATTACCGGTGGCGCCACTGGCATCGGCGCCGGTGTGGCCCACGCGCTCGCCGCCGACGGTTGGCGGGTATGGCTCACCAGTCGCTCTGCCGAGGCCTGCGCTGCTACCGCCTCTGCCATCGGGCCGCTTGCCACCGCCGCTGCGGGGGATGTTACCGACCCGGCGGCCATGACCGCCATCGTCCAGCGCATCCAGGTCGAAGCGGGCGGCCTCGACTGTCTGGTGTGTTCCGCCGGCCTGGGGGTCTACGGCGCCCTCGATGGCTTCGCCCCGGCGGTGCTCGAGCGCATGTTGCGGGTGAACGTGGGCGGCACGCTCAATGCCGCCCAGGCGGCGTTGTCGCTGATGAAGCCCGCCCGTGCCGGCACCATCATCGGCATCGCTTCGGTGATGGCCGTCACCGGCTATCGCAACCAGGGTGGTTATGCAGCCAGCAAGCACGCCATGCTCGGCTTGCTCAAGGTGCTGGCCAAGGAAGTCCAGCCGGATGGCCTGCGCGTGAGTTGTCTATGTCCTGGCGGGGTAGATACGGCCATGGTGCGCGCCAGTCGGCCCGATCTGAAACCGGGCGAGGTCATGGCGGTGGAGGACGTGGCCGACGCGGTTCGCTTCCTGTTGTCGCTATCGCCCCGCTGCGCGGTGGACGTGCTCCATCTGCGCCGACGCGGAGCTGAGCCGTTCGCAGTGTAGCGCAGCGCATTACATCCTTCACCAGTGACCGGCGATTCGGGCCAGGATGCAATGGTTCTGGGCATGTTCCTGGCTAGGTGCCGGCGCTATCGTGTGGGCATGACTACGCTCTCCTCTACCACCACCGTGGGCCTCTTCGGTATCGGTCTCGATACCTACTGGCCGCAGTTCCCTGGCCTCAAAGACGAACTGTTGGGCTATCAACAGCGCATTGCCACCCGTTTGGCCAAGCCCGGCGTGCGGGTCGAGGATGTTGGCTTGGTGGACTCCCCCGATGCGGCCCGGGTCGCCGGGGCACGGCTGCGGGCGGCCGGGTGCGAGATCGTCTTTCTCTATATCTCGACCTATGCACTGAGCAGCACCGTCCTGCCGGTGGTGCAGGCCATCGGTCGGCCAGTAGTGGTTTTGAATCTCCAGCCGACGCCGGCGATGGACTATGCCGCGATCAACGCGCTTGGTGACCGGGGGGCCATGACCGGAGCCTGGCTGGCCAATTGCCAAGCCTGTTCGGTGCCTGAGGTGGCCAACGTTTTCCGCCGCTCGGGCCTGCCGTTTCAGGTGGTCACGGGCCATCTGGACGAAGCCTGCGCCTGGACCGCCATCGACAGCTGGGTGACCGCCGCGCGGGTCCGGTCGCAACTGGCAGCCACCCGCGTGGGCATGCTCGGGCGCTATTACGGCGGCATGCTTGATGTGTACAGTGACATCACGCGTCTCGCTGCGCGATTCGGTTGCCATCACGAGATGCTGGAGATGGACGAGGTGGTGGCATTGCGTCGCGATCTGTCTGCCGCTGCGGTGGCGGATGCCCGCCATCGACTTGAAACAACATTCCGTATCGATCCGTCCTGTGAGCCGATGGAGGTTGACCGCGCGGCGCGCACCGCGGCCGCCCTATCGGCCCTGGTCGAGCGCCACCGCCTGGGGGCTCTCTGCTATTACCACGAGGGCGTCACTGGCGATCCAGGCCAGGATGTGGTCACCTCGCTCATCCCCGGCCTGACCCTCCTCACCGCCGAGGGGATTCCCTGCGCCGGCGAATACGAGGCCAAGAACGTCATCGCCATGAAGATCCTCGATCTTGCCAAAACCGGTGGATCGTTCAGTGAATTCTACGGTCTCGATCTCACCGACGATGTCGTGCTGCTGGGCCATGATGGCCCTGGTCATCCACGCATCGCCCAGGAACAGGTCAGCCTCGTACCGCTGCCCCTCTACCACGGCAAGCCGGGCAAGGGGTTGTCGATCCAGATGCGCGTGCGCCATGGCGCTGCCACCGCTCTGGCGGTCGTCCAAGGCCCGGCAGATCAGGATGAACTGCTGGTCGCTGAGGGCGAGGCTGTTGCCGGTCCGACCCTGGCCATCGGCAACACCAACAGCCGCTACCGATTCCCATGTGGCGCGAGGAATTTCATCGATCGCTGGAGCGCGCGTGGACCCAGTCACCACTGCGCCATCGCGACCGGTCATCAGGGAGCGTGGCTGCGTCGACTCGCTGATCTGACCGGTCTGGGTTACACCTCGATCTAAGGGTCTCCGGATCTCCTGCCGATTATTGTGACATGCCGATGGGAGTGACATGTGTAAGATCATTTCCACCCTCCCTGTGACGGACCCTCGGGACCATGCCATGAACATTTCTCGCCATCTCCTCCTGGCCGTGATCCTGGGGGTTTGTGGTCATCAGGTAGGCCACGCGGCGGAGGGGGTCCCGGTCATCTGTGATCAGGTCTCATGCGATGACCCGGGCAGCCTGGCCGGTCACGGCCAACGGTCGGCTGGACAGGTGCGTAGCGAGCAGCTGGCGACCGAGATGGGCGGTTTTGCGCGGACGTATCCGGTGCAGACCGTGTCCGGAAGCGGCAGCGCATTCGGGTTCACCCTGCGCAAGCCCGCCGCCGCCAAGGATCTGATCCTGGAGG
>JBILDK010000002.1:0-29581 GCA_044352625.1 Planctomycetota bacterium | reverse complement strand
TCCTATCGAACGATCATGTCTCAATCCCCTAGTGCGGGGGAGCGGGGAGGAACGCAGGTGCTCCATGCATTTGATGCCGAGACGTTGGTCTCAATCCCCTAGTGCGGGGGAGCGGGGAGGAACGCGCCGCCGGCGCACACTATGACCGCTACGCCTCCGGTCTCAATCCCCTAGTGCGGGGGAGCGGGGAGGAACAAGCCACGGCGGCAAGGGCGTTTTGCGCCCCATCGTCTCAATCCCCTAGTGCGGGGGAGCGGGGAGGAACTCTGCCCCGCCAAGTCTTGATCGCATAACTGCTTACGGTGGGCTTTTGTCCTTGTGGACCAGTAGTTGCCATATGACGTGCCGCCAGCCCTGGCATTCCTCCCTACCTTGTTGTCAAACGCGTGGTTATGAGCATCTCGGGTGAGCACACCATACACCATGCGATTACCATGGCTATATTATGATCCTTCGTCGTGAATGCCAGCGGTGTTCCACCCAGGGGCAACCTGTCCTGGTTGCAACCAGGCTCGGTACTGGGCAATAAGATGATCCACCTGAAACAGTTGCCCGCGACGCCGCGGGCCGCCGTGGAGCCAGGTTGTCCAGCGCGCCTGAAATCGTCGACGACCTTCGGGTGTCATCTGCCAGCGGCCATTGTGTTCCTGCATCCAGGATGCCGCCAGGGCGTCGCGGTACACCGCGAGCACGAAGCGATCGGCGATGAGCGGGCGCAATGGCTCCATCAGGTCGAGGGCAAGGGTCGGCCGACGATCATCATCCACATGCAATACGCCCAAGCCGAGGTCCAGGCCGCGTTCGAGCAAACCCAGGGTGACGGCCAGGCACAGGCGGCTGTAGGCGATATCCAGGAGATGGTTGATAGGATTCTGGGCGCGGCGGGGGATGCGCTGGAAGCCCGGCAGGTCGAGGGCCGAGGGCCAGCCTCCAAAATAGGTGCGGGCAGCGATGCCTTCGCGCCCGCGCAGGGCATCGAGAGCGAAGCTGCCTAGACCCTGCCGCTCACGCTCGATACGGTCGGCACGCTCGCCGAGGGCCTCGTGTCGCGAGCGCAGGGCCAGCCGCCGCATCACCGCCTGTTGCCCGCGCAGCTTGGCATCCACCAGGCTGACCGCGAACGCGAGGCACGCGCCCTCATCGGCGTGCCGGCGGAACTGAAGGCGGCGCAGAGCGGTCGTCGGGCCATGCCGCTGGCTGCGCACCAGGGCGGCGATGCGGCTGCCGCGCAGGATGGCCACATCGCAGGCGTGCTCAGCGCATTCCGCCAAGGCGTCGAAGGTGGGCTGGATCCAACGAGGGCAGGCAACTAGGCTGGTGGGGCTGATCACCGGCCCCTCGGGTTCACTGCGCGAGCGCAAGCGCAGACGGGGGGCCCCCTCGAGCATGGGATCGAAGCACAGGGCGCCGGCACCAAGTGGGGTGAGGTCGCGCATGCTACACGAAGATGATGAGGTCTGAGGAGGGCAGGTCGGGATCGTAGACACCGATATGGCGTACCGCCTCATCGTAGGGTCGCGACAGACGGTAGAGCACCACCCAGTCGACCTCCTGATCGATGGTGTCGGCCACCATCGACCACATGCCCTCGACCTCGGTTCCGGCGAGCAGGCATTCGAAGATGCTGTATTGCACCGGGCGACCCCAATCCTTGAGCCGCTTGTGGATGCGCGCCAGGCGCCGCGCATCACGCACATCGTAGGCGACCAAGTATTTATAGCGGTCCGCGTGGACCAGGCGGGGCGGGGCTGGGAACGTGGCCAACTCGGCGGGCAGCGGCACACCATCACCGGTGACGGCGGCTGGGGTCGCCACCGGCCATTCCGGGGGCAGGTCGGCGATGGAGGCCGGGCCAGCACTCACCGGATCAGGTGCGGTGCCGATCGGGGGCAGAGAGGACTCGAGCGGCCGGGACGTCTGCGCCCCCAGAGTGCCCTGCTCAGGTACGGAGTCGGACGGGGACATAGAGGGCGGGATCCTGGTGGCGCAGGCTGCGGGCGAAGGATTGGACCTGTTCGGCGATGAGGGCACGGCCGCCCTTCACGGTGCCGTCGTCGGCGTCCTCATGGGCGAGGCGACGTTCCCAGGCGGTGAGGAATACCTTGCGCCCGTCATCGGTCAGGCGCGGCACCTCCACGGGGTCGGACGGGGCCTCGTCGCCTGGATCGGCGTCATCCAGGCTGTCTGGATCGCGGCGGGGCTCATAGCGGTGGTTTTCGAAATGGCGCCAGGTCAGGCGCTGGTGCCCCGCCAGATCCAGCGTCAGGCGATCGACCAGCATGGGGCGCAGCGGTTCCATCAGGTCGCTGGCGAGCGCGGCGTGGCCGGGCCGCTCGGCATGAAAAAATCCAAGCCAGGGGTCGAGCCCGGCGGCCTCGATCTGGGCCTGGACCTCGTTGGCCAGCAGGGTGTAGCCGAACGACAGCAGTACATTGAGCGGATCGCGGGGCGGTCGCCGGTTGCGCCCGTTCCACGGAAAGGTGCTGCCGCAACAGGCGGCCCAGCGCGGGAAGTATGCCAGGGCAGTGGCACCTTCGAGGCCGCGCAGCGTTTCCAGACCGTTCGCGAGATCGATCTCGTCGATGCGCTGGCCCCACTGGGTGAGCAACGCCTCCTCCTTGAGGTCCTCCCGTTGCCGCCAGGCACGCAACAGAACCGCACGCTGGTTGTGCAGTTTGGCCGCGACCAGGCGCTGGGCGAATTCGAGGATGCGTTCGGTCTCGTCCGCCAAGCGGTACTGGGCCCGACGCAGGGCCACGCCACCCCCGGCGCCGTTCACCGCCAAGCGTGCGCGCAGGCGACCGCCCCGGCTGAACCAGGCGACCTCCTTGCCGGCCTCGGCCAACACCGCCAAGGCCTGGGTGGTGATCTGGACCTTGCCATAGGCGTGCAGGCGGTCGATGCCCACCAGCGGCAACTCGGTACTGAGACCGTCGGGTGTGGCCAAACGGAGGTGATGGCCACGGGCCTCGACCAGGGTGCCTTGGGTATGGACGACGAGGGTGGCCATGACTCACAGTCTCCGGCTCAACACGGGCAGGGCGCGTTCAAGGATGTCCTTGGGATCATCCCGACGCCTACCCAGGCTGTCGGCGCCATGAGCTACACCGTTACGGGTCCATTCCAGGCGCTGCAGCGCCTCACGGTCGGCACTTGGTAGACTAGCATATGACGCCTTCCACGCGGCGTCGAGCTCCTTGATCCCCTGAACCTTGGCGCCTTGCACGGCGTAGACGCAGCTCGCCTCGTAGGCCGCGAAAATGGCCAACGCCCACAAACCGCGATCCTTCGCCAGCTTGGCCAGACCCAATAGACAACGAGCGAGGCTGTGGCCACAGAGCGGCCCCAGCAGCCGTTCCATGCCATCTGCCGCTATGGCGAGAAGCGGGTCGGTGGTGGCGGCGCGACGTAGATGATCCAACAGGGCGCGGATGGACAGATCATCGAACGCCTGACTGCGGAGGGCGCGTGCCACCTCGCGGCACGCCGCCTGCGCCTTGCCCGCCAGCAGGTCGGCGAGCGGATCAAGGTCCAGACTGCGCTCCGCCGCGGTCAGCGCCCCCGCCAGCGCGCCAGCCCGCGTCAGGCTGGTGAGGGCCACGACGCGGCCCTGGCCGACTGCCGGTCCGGATTTAGCCTCCGTGGCTTTGCTGGCCGGTCGCGTCACCAGGTCGCCATATTGCACCTCGGTGCGGGCGACGACGCCCGGGCTGACCGCGTCCTTCAGGTGCAACGCGGCCAGCATCAACAGGGCGATGCTGCGGAAGGCGTGGGTGACATCGAGGATGATGCCGCCCTTGTCAGGAATCACCGCGGCCATTGTCGCGATGATGCCCGCCGCATTGCCGTCATCCACATCGCGCAGGCATAGCGCCTGACAGGCGACCTCGGCCCGCAGCATCGCGCCGACTGCGCTAGCGGTCGCTGTGAGCAGGTCATCCGGGACACCACCCGGCTCGCGCTGGGCTGCGTACAGCCGCTCGAACAATTCCACCTGGTCCGGGCAACAGGCATCGATCAATGTCGCCCAGGCGCTGGTGCGGGTGCCCAAGAAGACCACTCGCTCACAACGCTCCTGCTCCTGAACCGCCGCAGCCAACAGACTCACCGGCCGGCTGCGGTTCCCGTCTGGCAGGTCATAGATCGTGGTCACATAGGTCGCCTCACCGGGGGCGAGCTGGGCGGTGCCGATCAGGCTGATCAGGGTGCTGGGCATGGGTCCTCGTCGGCGATGATGGTGGCAATGCGGTGATCGATCGATTTCAGCAGGGCCTCGCGGTCGGCGGCCGGCAGAAAGGCGTGCAGGAAGCCCTGCTTGATCAGGGCGAGGGCCTCCCACCGGGTCAGGCCAGCGAGTCGACCGGCTAGCAGGTATTCCCGCGCCAGGGTGGTGCGCGAGATGCCGGGGTTGTCAGTGCAGAGGGTCAGCGGAACGCCCAGATCGATCAACGCCCGCAGGGGATACGGCGGCAGGCCATCGCGGCCGAAGCCGACCACCTCGTGATTGCTGGTGGGGCACAACTCCAAGCAGATGCGCCGGTCCCGGAAACGGGCTGCGAGGTCGGGCCGGTCGACCAGGGTCAAGCCGTGGCCGATCCGGTCGGCGTGCAGGTGATAGGCGGCCTGCCAGATGCGGTCAGCGGGTTCGCCTTCACCCGCGTGGATGGTGACGCGCAGGCAGTGGGCAAAGGCGGCGGTGAACAGCGGGGCGAGTTCTGACGGATCACCGCGCTGTTCGTCCCCGGCCAGATCGATGCCGACCACCAAGCCGGGCCAGCGCGCAGCCGCGTCGAGAGCGAGCTGCACCACCGCGGGAATCACATCGTCATCACGCCGGTCGGCGATGATGACCAGACGGATGTCGGCGTCGTCAGGCTGCCGACAGGCTGCCAGCTCGGCCTGCAGGATGTTCACGAAATCGCGTCGGTATTTCTGCGGGCTGCAGCGTAGTTCGAGGTAGGCCAAACCATCGCGTCGGCAGCGGGCGCGCACGGCGCGAGCCGTGGCGGCAATCGCTGCGGGATGCTGCAGGATGGTCGAGCCCACCAGGCAGCCCGGGCGTTCATAGGCCTTGAAGCCCTCGGGATGGCGGTGCTTGAGAGCGAAGCGGTCCTCGGCGGGGGGCCAGAGGGTGGCGGCGAGGACTGCCGGGTCGGTTTCTGCGAGCAGGGCGGCGGCGGCTTCGGCGCGGGCCAGGCCACGGGGCAGCGGACTGAAGTCCGCGCTCCGGGTGTGCAGCCAGGGGGTGGCGAAGGCTCGGGCAGCTTCACGACGCGCGGGAGGGACCTCGGCCCAGAGCGCTTGGCCGACTGCGATCTGCTCGTCCAGGTCGAGGATCCCGCCCAGGTGACAGTGCAGCTCGGCCTTGGGCAGGCGGCGCAGCCAGTCGTGGTCGGCGGGGCCAATCGTGCAGCGGCGCAAGGCCTCAATCCGGGCCGGCGGCAGGCGGTAGAGGCAGCGCCAATTCTCGTGGCGTTCGTCCCGCGCCACCTCGGCGTGGAACTGCACCAGCAGGTTGGTGCCTTCCTGTTCGCGCTGGGCCAGGTCCCGCGACAGCCAGGTTCCGTCGGCGACGAACGGCTGACCATCGATCGGCAGCGGATAGCGGCCGGGGTCTAGGGCAGGTGGAAGGTCCACCAGATCGGCGCGGTGGCTGCTGCCCACCAGCACCGGCTGCATCAGGGTTGCCAACTCGGCGGGCAGCGGCTGCGTAAAATCGTGCTCGTTGAGCTGCTCGAAGAGGTCACCCTCGGGCGGCAGCACATGCAACATGCCTCGGCAGCCATAGGTCATGCCAGCGCGCTGCATGTCCGCCGACATGGTCTTGCGCCCGCCCGACAGGCAGAGGACGGTCTCTGGGCCGGCGTGCAGCACGGCACGGTGGATCAGCTCGCGGATCAATTCGACCTCGGCCTGAGCGGCGCCATCGCTGGCGGCGGTGCGCCACAGGCGCAGGCGGCCGGGATGGTTCAGGCGCGTCCACCACTCCCGCAGCTCGGCTTCGCCGCGCGTGCCGGCGGTGCTCACCACCCACAGCTCGGTCGGAGCGCTCAGGTGGCGCGCTGTGCGCAGGTCCGCCGCGCGTGCGGGGGCGGCGGCGTAGAGCGGGCAACGCCCGGGATCCACCAGGCCCAGGGCTTCCGGAATGACCTGCCAGGTGGTCCCCAGGGTGCAGAGCAGGATCGTCATGGGCAGGTCCTCATGGCCTCGACCGCCAGGACGCTCCAGCGTTCGTAGCCGGCCGCGGTGGTGACCGTGGCGGGATCGACGAAACCGAGCGGCTCCAGAGCTTCGCCACGCCGTGGGCGGGGCGGCTTGTCCATCAGCCAGGGGATGGCAAAGACCAGGCCCACATGCACCAGGCCCACCGGGCTGTCGGCCTCGCTGATCCACGCGATAGGCTGGGCGCCGGCCGTCAACTGACGCGGAAATTCCTGCAGCTCCTCGCCCAACTCGCGCACCAGGGCGGCGCGTAGGGTGGGCAACAGCGCTCCGCGATCGTCCTCGCAATCCACATGCCCGCCGACGCCGACCGAAGCGCGACGCACCAACCGACGGTCACCACCCGTGCGGCGGTAGGTCCAGGGCCGGTCGTTGCCGTCGATCAGCACCGCATAGGGAATGGGCTGCTGCCAGGCAGGATCGTCCTCGATCACGGCGCGTTCGTGCCACGTCAGGGGTGCGTCCCAGGGCGACCAGGGGACGATGGGGGTGGCGCGGAGATGCGCGCAGCCCGGGGTGGAGAGGGCGAGAATCATGGTTTGCCTATCTGATTCCGACTGGTACGATTCAAATCAGGAGAATTCCATATGGTTGTCATCGTGTCTCCAAAGGGCCAGATCACTATTCCCCAGGACCTGCGAGAGCAACTCGGCATCGTGCCGCAAATGGAGTTGGATGTAGCCTGTACCGCAGATGGACGCCTGGTCCTGGCTCCCAAGGATGGCCTGAGCAAGGCGCAACGGGTGCTGAGCCGCTTGCGACTCGTGCCGCATCGCGGTCTGAGCGCCGACCAAGTGCTGGCCATGACCCGGGGCGAGGAATGAGCGTCATCACGTTGCTTGATACCAACATTCTCATCGATCTGGCGGTGGCGGGCCCCTGGCAAACCTGGTCCGCAGCCGCTTTCACCCACGTCCTTGAAGCTGGCGGAGTCGCAATCAATCCCGTGATCTTCTGCGAACTGGCCAAGAATTACCACCGGGCCGAGGACCTGGAAGCCGCCTACCCTCGCGAGACCTTCCAGCGCCTGGACCTGCCCTGGAACGCCTGTTTCATCGCCGGTCAGGCGCACCTGCGCTATCGCGAGGCCGGTGGCCGCCGGGATCGCACCCTGCCCGACTTTCTGATTGGTGCCCACGCCAGCGTCAGCGGCCTGACCCTGGCGACCCGAGACGCCCATCGCTATCGTAGCTATTTTCCGGAACTGCGGCTTATCGAGCCGGGGACGCACCACCGGGAGTTGGTTCCGGAGGGCGGGTAAGTCAGAGGATGTGTGTGGGCGATTGGTCATACCGTGACTGGTGCCACAGTGCAGAAACCAGCAGCCACAGGGGTGGACATGATCGCGTATCTCTCGGCAGACTGCCAGTTGACGATTCCCACATCCATCTGTGATGCGTTGGGCATCGGCCCAGGATCCCCGGTGGAGGTTACGCTGGAGGGTGACGTCATCGTCATACGTCCAGTCCTCACGGAACGTAACCACCCAGATGGGCATCCACGCGTGGACGCACACTGCCCGTGACTGATGCGCATCACCAAGGGTCCGCCAGGCGACCATGCAGGCGCTGATCCACGGCATCAGAAAACATAGATAGATCCAAGGCAGAAGGCATGCTTCACACCGGGGCCGCAGCACCGGTCGGTAGGCAGGGGCCCTGCACCTCGATCTGGCCTTTGTCGTTGGTGGTGCCTTTCTTGATCACCGTGAAGACCAAGCCGCGTGAGAGCTGCGCAGCGTTTTTGCCCAGGACAAATGCCGGCCCCCGTTTCCATGCACCGTTGTCCACCATCAGCGTGTATCCACTGCGGGACGCCGGTTGGCTGGGATCGCTCGGCACCGGCACAACCAAGACTTCATTCGGCTTCAGGGACGCTGCGAGACCGAGCAGGCCCTGCGCCGCCTGCTCTTGCTGGCGCTGAACTGCCGCCGCCTCTGCGGCGGCCTGGGCCCGCTTTGCCGCAGCGGCTTCCTCCGCCTGGGCCCGTTCCTGTTCCTGCCGCTGCTTGGCTTCGTCCCAGCCGAAGGACCCATACCCGGCCGCCGTCTTCGCGCCGGCGCCCATCCAGTACAGGCCACCGAACAGCCATTGCAGGGCCTGATCCACCAAGGGCTGGTCTGCCCCGCTGATGAGGAAGAGAAATTTGGTTTCTGGCTCAACTGCCAGGAAAGGATGCGGGGTCGGTTCCTGCCAATCCCCGGGGGCGTCCTGATTGCTGTAATACTGTTGATAATGGCAGGTGGAGACATCCACATCCAACCTAGGGTAGTCCACCGCCCAGGCATCATGGAACGTGACGCCACCGCGTTGGGCAGCAGATGCCTCGGTGTGGCCCCCGAAGGCAGGATCGCGCAGGGCCTCGACCCCGGCGGCCGTCTTCATCGCCGTGCCCTGCCGCTCGTCGTTGGGCGCCCAGCCAAAGATGGCCAGGAAGCGCTCCTGGAACTGATGCGCCGGGACGCCCTCAATGGGCTTGCCGGCGTGTCCACCGCAACGATCCCAAAGCAGGCTGGCATAGGCGCGGGCCAGGCCCTTGAGGCCGGAGCCGGGCAGATAGGCGAAGCCATAGACCGGGTGCAGGCAGGTAGCTGCGTTTTCCAGGGCCGAGGCTCGCGAGAGGTGGATCGCCAGGCGCCAGCGCAGTGTCAAGGGCAACGCGTGATGGATGGGAGCGGCAGCGCGGCACGCCGCCTCATGCCGCCGCCGCAAACTGGCATATTCTCCAGCAGCCGGCTTGAGCGTGCAGACCTCGTCCAGATGTCCCCGTTGTTGTTTCTGATCGCAGATGGCGAACTCGGGACAGAAACGATCCATCCACAGGCCGGGATGCGCGTTGGCCTTGAACAGGTCCGGGTGGACATCCTTGGCGTGCAGGCGGTTCACGATTCCGCCTTTGCCGCATCGGCGAATCGCGCCAACCAGATCAGGAAGGCCTCAGCTTGCGCAGTCGCCTGACGCAATGCGAGGCTGTCCTGCTGGACAAGAACCTTGACCAAATCCAAGGGCTTGGTTCCCTTTTTTAGGTGATCAGCCAGCGCCTCCACCACTTTTGTGTGCTCTTTTTCCTTTTTCACACCGTAGGTGAGAGTCACGAGCAGGCCCGCTGCCCGCAGGCGGGCGATGGCCTTCTTGGCCGCGTCGGCCAGATCCTCGCTGCACGCCGAACCCACGGCCAACGCCGCGGCCTTGGCTCTGGCTTGCTCACGATCCAATGGATGCGAAGCCATGGCTCAGACCTTTCCGGACAACGGTAACAGCCGGGTCGCGCATAGCCCCTTGCCGACGGTGGCATCCGAGCCCACCTGAAGGATCGGTGGCAGATCGACCTGCAGCGCAGCCATGGCCGCGGCGTCGGTAGTGATGCCGGCCGGGCCGCCTTCTTTCACCCGCGGCGCTTCCGCCGCGACCAGGCTGATCAGCACGGCCTCGGGCGGGACGGATTCCTGGGTGAACAAGGCGCCCTTTTTCACCGTCTTGGTCGCTGGATCGAGGGCGATCCGCGTTTCGACCTGGGTGGCATGCTGGGCGTACCACGCGAAATCCTCGTCGTTCAGGATGGCGAAGCGCTTGGTGAAGTCCTTGAGGTCCACCGCCAAGGGACCAGTAGCGAACAGGATGGGATGGAGGGCTTTGGCGATCGCTTCGACCGCGTCGCGATGCAGCCGGTCCAAAGCGAAGGCCGAATCCTCCAGCACCACTTCCTCGGCTTTGGCGCAGTGCTGGTTGTCGGCCAGGGCGACCTTGCCTTTGTCCACCTCGATGCCGGGAAGCAGGCTGGCCCCGCCTACGGCCTGGATCCGGCGGACCCGGGCCAGGGCAGCCGGGCAGGTGGCATAGACGAAGAGGCCGGCCAGCGAGCGGATCGGAAACAGGATCAATTGAGCATCACCAATAGAGAGCGCGCCAAGCCCGAGCCGGTCATCATCCCCATCAACCGTCGGCCCGAACAGGGCGACCACCCGCGCCTCGTTGTTGGCCGCCACGGCCCGCTTGTGGTCCCCGGCGGTGAGTTTACTGCGCACGGCGTCACGCAAAACGCCTTTCACGCCAGAACCGGGGATGAGCGGGAAGCCGGTGGCCCGCTCACGCTGGATGGGCAGGTCGATGCCGCCGGCACCGCGGCCGGCACCGACGGACAGCGGCGACATGCAGTGGAGGGCGAGGGTGGCGTAGGCGGTCATGGCCGGAGATCTCCCAGGGGCGACAAGGCCCGGATGGCGACGTGAATACGGTGGTGATTAGTAGTGGCTGGTCGTTGATGATGGGCGTGCATCAGATGTGGGTCCAGGTTCCAGCCACGGTCCAGCCGTAGCCAGCGGCGATGTCGTCCAGGCTTCCTGCCTGGCCTCCCTGGGGCTCCATCGGCAGGTCGCCGTCGAGAAAGTAGACGGAACCACCGGGTACTGTCGTACGGGTCGGCTTCGGACGGTTCTCGCGCCAGTCCCAGCCCGAGACGGGCTGCCCCTGGCCGACCGCGGCGCTGATCATCCGCTCCCGCCATTCTGGGGCGCACCACTGCGGGGCAACATGGATGGCTGCGGTCAAATGAAGCAGCGTCGTGTGCCCCTTGGTCGGCTGGCCATGCAGCCGGGCGTCGGGCTGTTTCAGCACCTCGACCCGGCAGCGATGGCGATCCCCACCAACCGCAATGGAGGCGGGCAACGGTTTCCAGCCAGCCCGCTCGATCTCGACATAGAGCCTCACGTCGGATTTCAGACGCAGCACCGTCTGCCCGAACAGCCGGCCTTCCTCAGCCCGTCCAGAATCCGGATCGATGCCGACATGGGTGAGCGCCTCCTGGTCGAACAGTCTGCCGCTGGGGATCAGAACCGATGGCGGGATGGCCTCCCCGCGCAAGTAGGCGGCCAAGGACGAAGCCGGCAGCCAGCGGCCGGTGACGGCCTCGAAATCCCGTCGGCCTTCCGGCTCCTGGCGCCACAAGGGCCGCCAGCGCGGGCTGCCGTCCTTGGTGGCGACGAACCCGGGACGTTCCTTCAGCGGGCGCAAGCGCACCAGTTGCGGACAGTCTGCTACGGGCGTGTCCGATTCGGCAAGCTCGCGCCGACCTTCACCGCGTTTCAGGTTCCACACCAGATCTGCCGGCACCGGCACCAGCGGCTCGTCGTTGCGCCAGAGCAGCGGTCCCCGGATCCGAACGGCCTGCAGGCGTGCGAAGGTCGCGTCATCAAGCCGGTCCCCTGGACCGGGCAACAGGCCCTCGGCGGCCAGCAGGCCAGTGCGGATGGCCCCGGCGATGACCTGGGGCGTGGGCAATTCGGCGGCGGCGGCATGACCGGCGGCATAGGGCCGACCACCTCGGCAGAACAGCACATCCAAGGGTTCCAGCAACAAGGCTTCGCGAGAGGCGGGAAATGGCAGCACGGTCAGGTCTCCAGATCGCGGGCGATGAAGGACAGATTCTGCATCAGGGCCAGGAACTCCGGCAACTGCTTGACCGGCTCAATGCGCCCGTGCCAGGCGGTCTTCAGCGTGGCCCACACCTCAAGGATTGCGCCTTTGACCTCGGCGCTGTTGTCACCATGGGCCAGCACCGCTTTGAGCCGTTGCCCGATCATGCCCTCGGTGGCGGGATCGCCCGCCAGATGGCTGAGGGTCTCCTGTTCGGCCAGGAGGCGATGCACCCAGCGATCACTGCTGTTCCACAGATGCTCGGCCACCCGCTGGGACCGCAGAACAATCCCGTCGGGACCGCTTGCACCCCAGGGTAGAAGCGCTGTCGTCTGATCGCCATGCCGGCGCACCACGCTGAAGGCGCATGCGTTGCGACCATGGGTCTTCGCGTAGGTTTCGGCGTCCCGCGCTGCCTGGATTGCGGCCCGCAGATCCAGGTGGTGATGGACCATCGCCAAACCCATCGAAATGGTCGCACCGGGCAGGGCCTGTTCCCACAGTCCCCGAAGCGCCTCAGCGGTCGGCAGGGCCTGCTCAACCGGCAGCAAGGCCAGGACGTCGTCGCCGCCGGCGTAGATCAGATGCCCCTTGTCAGGGGAGGCGAACAAGCGGCGGACCGCTGCCGCGAATCCGGTCAGGCAGGCACTGAATGCCGCCTGGCTGGCCGGGGTCAGGGGCCTGCGTGCAACCGGCGCCCCGCCGTGACTGGCAAATACGGCATCGCCAAAATATCGTTGAAGGCCGGGGTGGTAGGCATCCTTGAGGGTCATACCTTTTTGCCCGCGCAACCAGGCGCCCATGTTGTCCCCATCAGCCACGAGGACGGCGTAATAGCCGCGCGGCGCACCCAGCAGCGGACGTTTCAACTCTCTGGCTGCCTTGACCACGGCTTGCCGTTGTCCGGCCATGGCCTTGGCGGCCTGACGCAGGACCGGGGAGCTGACCTCCAGCTTTGCCTCGCTGGTATTGCAGGCGAAGAGCAGGGCGGTGCGGTCGTCCTCGACGAAGACGCTGCCGAAATGTTCGACATCCGTGCACCACTGGCTCCAGGCTGGTGCAGCAGCGCTCGTGACCTGGGCCCGCCACCAGGCGGTCGCGACCTGCCGGGTATCGGGGATCGTCTCGCGGATGTCCTCGCCGATCCACCGACTGAGCGTGGGCTGGATGGCGCAGCTCCAGGCGAAGCGCTTGGTCAGGGCAACAGCCGACAGGCATTCGCCCTGGCGGATCCAGCCCGCCAAGTGATGGCCACCAAAGTCGATCTCAGCACAGTCGCTCCAGAATTTTTGGAAGGTGCGCATGCCACCGTGACCCTGGGGCGACGGTCCCATGGCCGCCCACGAACCATACAGACTGCATTTCGGTCGAGCATCGTGTTCCGGCGCAGGCACCGTGCGGATCTGCTTCTGCATGCCCAGTGCCTTGGCCGCCAGTTCGCTCTCGATCATCCAGAGGCCCGGGGCTGCGCCGTAACTGGGCAGATGGCCTTTGCTCTGGATGTATTCTACGAGCCGCCCTGCCGCTTTAACTGACCAACCGGGATCACCGCCCATCAAATCGGTGTAGCGTTTCCGTGCCTCCTGATCGTAGCCCTTGACCTGACGTGGAGCCGAGGGCAGGACCGCCACGCGGACATCCCACACCTGGCTTATTTGAGCCTCCCAGCCCTCGGCCCAGGACGCTTCCCCGATGATGTGGACCAGGCGCTGTTTGACCTGCCCGCCCATCTCGGCCCACGTCGACTGGATGCGTGTGCGGATCGCCTCGGCCAAGGTCTCTGCTTCATGAGCAGGGACCAGGGCGAGGCCGGTATTGGGCAGCGCAGCAGTCAGCGTATCTCGACCCAGCACCCGCACGGCATGCCGTGACTCTTCGGCCGTGCCCAGGCCCTGCTGCATCAGCCACGCATCCATCAGCGGATTGCCCCGCAGGGCAGGGAATATCACGGACTGTGGCCCCAGGCGCTCGACCAGCACCAGCAGACCTTGGAAAGTCAGCCAACTGATCAACCAGGATCCGCACCAGAGGTCCCGGGTCGAGCGGGCCGCTGCGATCTGCCCCTGCACCGGTCCGATACTCAGCGACAACAAGGCCGACTCGTGATGCCGAGATCCCTTGCCGTCCTCGCGCCACAAGGCCCCGGCATAGGCGGCGCAGACATCCAGGTGATCAATGATGCTGTGGTCGCGCAGGCGGGTATCGGCGGGCAAATGCTGCTGATCGCCAATCAGCCCGGGCAGCAAGCGCCACAGCGCCAGATAGCGCAGTCGTGGTTCAGGCCAGGCCCGGGCGAGGTCCTGCAGGAGCGCCTCGGTGGCGTCCTCATCCATCGCCAGGGCCGCGTTGCTCAAGGGGATGTCCGCTCCCGTCACCGGATGCACCCGCTGCAGGTCGCGCTTGGGGATCGTCGTCTGGTCCTTGGTCAGTTCCCAGTCTGGCAATGGCAAGCGCTCGACGGCCGAGGCCAACACATCGCCCGACAAGGATCCTTCGCCATTGCGGGCATCGTTGATGCCGCGGCCAAGAATCGCCGCCTGATAGCGCACCGCACGACGTTCGTGACCCGGGATATCGAGCGCCTTGTCAGGCGGGTCATGCAGAAACGCGCGGCAGAGGTCGAGCCAGAAACGGTCGGGGCGCAGAGTTGTCATGCTGATCAGGCCTTGCCGGATAGGCGGTCGAGGTATTCGCCCAGCAGATTGAGCGACGGAGGCGGTAATGCGACCCGCGGATTCTTGTCGGTGGTGATCGCGCTGCCCGCGGGCAGGAATGGTCCGCTCATGACCAGAGCGACGGCCGCAAACCGACCTGTGGCCAACTTCGCCACATGCAACAGCAGCGGTGAGGCCCGCCGATCGCTGCCGTTCCATTGGAATACCAAGGATTTATTGGATGATTTGAAGTAATAGGGATGGGGCAGGCCAAACGCGGCGCGTCGGGGTGCTTGCCGTGGCATCACCTGTTGATGAAGCAGATCCGCGACCAAGTCGTGGTCTGGGCCATATGGGGCTTTCTGGCCGCCCAACTGCTGTCGCATCGCCATCATCGGCTTGCCCAGGGCGTCGAGGGCTGAATCCCAAGACTCAAAGGGTTGATCGAGCACCACGAAACGAGTGTTGGGGGTGAGGTGGCTCCAGGCCCGCTGCGCACTCGGAGTGGATGCCAGCAAGCCTTTCAATCGTTGCTGAAGCACCTGCGGATCGTGCGGCGCAGTGCCATACGCTATCGAGCCCCAGCCTCTTCGACTGCGGCTGCCCAAGCCACCCAATAAACCCATAAAATCCAGCGCCCTTTGCAGGTCGGCATCAATGCTGCCACGGATCGTGAACGAAGCGGTCGATGCAGGGTAGACGGCTGGGCGCACAACACCGCTCTTAAAGTGGAACAGGCCCTGCCCGAGGAGATAGCCAAGCGATTGACTCGGCGGCATGCTGCCGATGCCCGATCGCCAATTCGCGTGGCGCTGCGTCGATACGTGAATCCCTTGTCCGTGCCGCGTATCGCCGAACAAAATCCCTTCGCGTTCAACCAGAACGGTGGGATCCGCATACGGTGCCACGGCCCTCCACCACCAACGCAGCATGCTTTTCAGGCTTGAGGGGCGTAGGTATTCCTTTGCGATATCGTCAGGCTTCCCCGACTGTTCTTTGTCATTGCTGGCTCTGTTTCTGGCCCCGGCCAGAAACATCGGCGTCACCACCTCCACATCGAAGGTGAGCGCCTGCCCACGCGGATTGCCTGCTGGGCTGGTGACGGGTTTCAACAGGCTCACGAGATCAGTCATAGTGCATCCTGGGTCATGGGGTCATCCTGTAGCTGGAACTTGGGTTGCGCGCAGCTTTCATTGCGCGCAGTGGCACTGTCCGCGGCGGTCCGCCACGCCAGCTCGACCTGGCCCAGACCGAAGACCGGCTGTTTGCCGATGTGCAGCAGGGGCGCGCGGGCCAGGTAGGGCGCGAGCAGGGGCAGACTGTCGCCGGTGATGGTGACGCTGCCGGTCAGGCCGGGCATGTCGACGTGGCGAGACTGGCGGTTCGACCAACGCTTGATGGTGGCGGTGATTGTGCCGGTTTCGCTTGCCTGCAATTGATCAGCCGCCTGGGCCAGCGCCTGGTGATCGCCGGCCGGATCGCTGCCCTGCAGTTGGCGATGGAGCTGGCGCCAGCGGCGAAGCAGGCTCCTGGCGATGGCCGGAGGGTGCAGATTGCAGCATTCCGCTTTGCGATCCATCAACCGACACGGGGTCAGCGTCCGCAGCTCCAGCGCCGTCGGCTGGGCTGGGGCCTCTGGCCAGGTCTCGGGTGCCGCGGTCCACTCCACCAGACGGAAGGGATGACGCTGGGCCCCAAGGCCGTGCAGGGCCGCGTCGGCAAAGCCTTCACCAAGGAGCGCCAAAGCCCAAGCTGGCCACTCTCCGAACAACAGCAGGCGACCCTGCAGGGTGTCGCCCTCAGGGATGCGCGTGCGTTCATCGGTGCATTGCATCGCCGCGGGGGGCGTAGCCAACGGCGACGACCAGGCACCCTGGGGATCCAGCAGGACGGTCGTCAACGTGGTCCCGATCCGCAGACCGGGCCAGGCAGGTGCCGGCGCGCCGGCCGCGGTGCGCTCCAGGGCCCAGCCCAGGGCGCCGCGCAGCAGGCTGCCCTTCCACGGCGGGACACAGGCGTCGTGCTGGGCCCGTAATGCCCAGGACATCGCAGTGCATGGCATCTCGTCGTCAGGCATCAGGTTTTTTACTATGGGGGTGGGGTATTGCGCGTCCACCCCCACCACAAAGAAATCCGCGATTCGCGATCAGCGCTGCCGGTCACGTTCCAAGGGGAGATGGCGTGCGGGTGATGGTGCCGCGTTTGCCGCCGGCTTTGGTGATGAGTTCGATCGGGCCGATGATGAGGTCGTGGGACAGGGCCTTGAGCATGTCATACACGGTCAAGGCTGCGACGCTGGCGGCGGTGAGGGCTTCCATCTCAACCCCGGTGGGGCCGTGGACGCGCACCGTGGCATTGATCACCACCCGGCCGCGCACCAGGCGCAGGTCCAGGTCGATGCCGGTGATGAGCAAGGGATGGCACAATGGAATCAGTTCGTGCGTGCGTTTGGCAGCCTGGATGCCGGCGATGCGCGCGACCTGGAACACATTGCCTTTTTTGGTGTCACCACCTGCCGCCAGCACCCGGCGACAAACCGGCGGCAGCGTCACCACGGCCCGCGCGGTGGCGCTGCGTGCGGTGGGGACCTTGGCCGAGACATCGACCATGCAGGCGTCGCCCCGCGCATCGAGATGTGAGAGGGTCCGGTCGTCCGGTCGTACGGTCGTCCGGTCGTCACAGACACCAGATCGAGCCTTCCTCATGAACCCTCCAGCCAGGCGGTGCTGCCATCCGCGTAGCGTTCGTGCTTCCACACCGGCAGATCCTGTTTGATGCGGGTCAGCAGCAGCCGACAGGCGTCGAAGGCGGCGTCGCGATGGGCCGAGCCGACATGGATGACCAGCGAGACCTGGCCCGGGACCATCGCCCCGAGGCCGTGGATGCACACCACATCGAGGTCTGTCCCATGGGTGGCACGGGCCTCGGCGGCGAGCCGCGGCAGCAGCGCCTCAGCCATGTCGCGGTAGGCGCTGTAGGTCAACCCAGTGACCGTCTTGCCGTGATGACGGTCGCGCACCACGCCCAGGAAGCTGGCAATTGCACCATGCTGTGCAACGCACAGGGCGGTCGCTGCGAGGTCGGTGAGTGGACCGTCGTGAAGACCGGTACGGGTAAGCAGGCTCATCCGCCGCTCACTGGCGGAATGAGGGCGATTTCAAGGCCAGGGCGCAGGGCGAGCGACCCGCGCACAAACGACTGATCAGCAGCGACGCGGGTGCGCGCCAGCAACTCGGCGAGAACTGGATGCCGGGCTGCGAGCAGCGCGCATAGTCCGCGGTCATCAATTCCCGCAGGCAGGGACAGTTCCTCGCGGTCGCGGCCAAGGCGTTCGGCCAACGACGCGAAATACAACAGCGTCACCGGAATCGGTGCGGCGCTCAGGGCCGCCAGCTCGGCTGGGGCGTTGGCGCTCAACTGCTCGGGCCAGCAGGCCGGTCGCGCCAGGCGCTCGGCCGCCAGCGCTTCAAGCAGGGCGAATACCGAACCACCTCCGCCAGGCACCGCAACCGCACGCGCCAGCAAGCAGGGCAACGGCTGCCAGCGCCCGGCATGATGCACCGCCGCGGCGCGGCGGCCGGGCTGGGCCGCCCGCGCGAGGTCCGCAAACCACGCTGACTGGGGACGTACCAGATCGCATGGACTGACCAGCAGCCACGGCTCGTCGCCCTGGCCGAGGGCCGTGCCGATGCCGCCCACGGGTCCGAGATGCGGCTGAAGATCCGCGATCGTCTCCAGGCCGAGGTCGGCATATTTGCCCGGTACATCAGCTACCGCCAGCACCCGCGAACACCACGGGGCCAAGGCCCTGGCCACGGCGCTGATCAGGGGCACCCCATCAACTTCGGCCCGGGCCTTGTCAGACCCAAAGCGGGACGAATGACCGCCACACAGAATCACACCAAGCCTCATGCCCCCCCTTCCTTCCAACCGATGGCAAGACGCACCAGTTCGTGGGCATGGTGCACGCCAAGCTTCTTCTTGAGGTTGGCCTTGTGCGCCTCAACCGTCTTGTCGGACAGGCCAAGCTTGTCTGCGATGGCCCGGGTGGGGAGGCCGCGGCCGACCAGATCAAAGACTTCAAGCTCGCGCGGGCTGAGGTTGGCGACACTGGGTTTGTCGCCGCCTGCGATCGCATCCGGAAACCAGGTTCCACCACCCGCAATGGCGCCGAGGGCCTCGAGCACCGTGGTCGGGGCCCCCTCCTTGGCAAGGTAGCCACGGGCCCCGGCCTGTCGGCAACGCTCGGCATAGACCCGGGCGTCGAGCATCGACACCACCAACACCCCAAGATGCGGAGCCACAGCCAGAACCTCGCGCAACACACCGAGGCCGGAACCGTCGCTCAGGGTGAGGTCGAGCACCATCAGGTCGGGATCCTCGCGCTGGACCAAACCCGGAACCTCGGCCCCGGTCCCGGTCTCGGCGCAGACCATGAAGGCGGGATGCTGGTTGATGAGCTGGACCAAACCCAGGCGTACCAGCGGATGGTCGTCCACCACGAGTACTCGATCTTTGATGGGCACAGGTTGATTCATAAGGCTACGATAGGAAAGCGCACGGCGACAGTGGTGCCACCAAGCTCGGGATGGATGAGCGAAAGCACTCCGCCGAGACGATCGGCGCGGATGCGTAGCGAGCGCAGGCCAAGACCGCCGCCCTCCGCCGCCGGGGGCTGCCAGGTTCCGTCGTCGGCGATGCGCAGCTCGGCGCTGGGACCGGCCTGGGCGAGGGTGATGGCGATGTGGTGCGCATGACCGTGGCGCTGGGCGTTGGCCACGGCCTCTTGGGCGATGCGATAGAGATGCTCGGCCGCATCCGCCTCGATCGGCGGCAGATCCTCAACCTGGGCGCTGCATACGGTTCCGGCGGCGGTAGTGTTGCGCGCCAGTTCTTGCAGCGCACCACCGATACCGGCAACCTGGATCGCCACCGGGGCGAGGCCACGCGCTGCGGCCCGAGCCTCGGTCACCGCCTGCGTGGCGGTGGCCACGATGGTCTCGGCCTGGGTTCGCTGGGGCCCAGGCGGCAAGCCGTTGGCGAGCAGCTTGGCCTGCAGACCAAGGGCGGTGAGGGTCTGGCCGAGGCCGTCATGGAGGTCCATGCCGATGCCGCGGGCGATGCGCGCCCCGGCAGCGAATTCGCGATTTTCGATCTCCCGTTCGATCAGCCGTTCGCGATCCGCCAGGGCCAGGCGGATGCGGCTCACCGCCGGACGGAACACGAGCACCGCTTCGGCCACGAGCACCAGCAGGGTCAGACCTGCAAGGCCGGCCTCAAGCAAGCGCAGCACCCGCACTCGCCCGGCAGCCTCGTGATCGTAGATCGCCACCACCTGCTCCATGGCGGCGAGAAAGACGGGCTCCGCCGCCAGCAGGCGGTTGAGCGAGGAAGGATCCACCGCCAGGGATCCGGCGGCCGTCACCATGGTGGTGAACGGCGTCCTGGCGACCGCCAGCGCCGCCTGCGCCGCCGGGCTGTTGGCCTGGCCGGCATGGCGCAGGGTGGTGCCCGTCTCCAGGGCGGCGTGGGCGCTGCGCCACGCCTCCAGGACCCGGAGGATGTCCGCCTCGTGCTGACTGCGGCCGGCAGCCTCGACCGTTCCCTGCCAGACCAGCGCCGATTTAGCCAGCTGCTGACTGAGCATGCGCTGGCGGCCGGCGAGATTGATCAGCGCGGCATCATCCTCTTGGTGGGCGAGGCTGAACTGAACCAGAGCCTGGGCCATCAGGGTGAGCACCGCCACCAAACCCAGAGCCAAGATATAGCGCCGGGTCAGCACGCGGGCGACGGCGCGGTCGAGATCAGGAACGCGCAACGGAAGATCGGGCATAGCGGCGAGAGCAAGTGTAGCCCCCTCGCCGGGTACCGCCAGTTGAGGTCCCTGGCGGACGTTGTGTGGGTGGTGGACGCGGGTTCCCCGACCCAGGCGGGCGGTTGCGCCCCCCCGCGCAGGACCATAGGATGTTCCGCCCATGGACGACCGCCACCCGTGGATGGCTTTCTTTTCCGCCGCGACCCTGAAGCAGGGCCGCGAGTACGCGTTTGGTGGTGCAGTCGGCAAGATCGAACGGGTCGGCGAGCGGATGACCGCCAAGGTCACCGGCGGCACGAGCTATAAAGTACGCATCGAACTGGCGGAACAGGCCACTGTGCCGCGCCTTGGTCTGGTGGCAGAATCCCTGTCGAGCGCATGCACCTGCCCTGTCGAAGTGTTGTGCAAGCATGCGGCCGCAACGCTGTTTGCCTGGTGCATGCAGGCGGGCATCAGCCTGCCGGATCCCGACAGCCCCGAGATCGACAGGGCCCGCCTCGCCTTGGACGGCGACATTTGGGACGACGATGACGAGGTGGTCTCGCCCCCCACCGCGCGTTTCACCACCAAGCCACCGGAGATAAAGAAGGAGGACGCGCCGGAACCGCCGCAACTCGCCGTGGCCCAGCCGTGGCAGGGACCGCAGGCGATCGACGCCGACCGCTGGCTCGAACAACTGCGCCGGCTCAACCGCCCCAGCGGTGACCAGCGCCTGACCTATCATTTGCTGCACGAGCACGGCGCCTGGTTCATCAACTTGGTGGCCTCGCGCCGACTCAAGAACGGCACACTTGGCATCCTCAAACGCTTCGACGATCCGGATAAGGTGCTGCGCGACCGCCCGCCGTACCTGACCAGCGCCGACGCCGCGCTGGTGGCGCGCATCGCCGCACTCACCGACCAGGGCGACCGCTGGCGCACCTCGCCGGCCTTAAGCCGTGAAAACGGCGCCTCGGGTGACCTGCTGGCGGCGATCCTCGCCACCGGCAAAGTCTTTCTCGGCTCGTTTCTGCGGCCCATCGCCACCGGTCCGGCCCTGCCCGTCACGCCGGTGTGGGTCCAACAGGACGGTGGCTGGCGGCTGCGCCTGCGCGATGCCCAGGGTCTCGACCCCGACATCATTCCAGTAGATCCACCATGGTATGTGGCCCAGGGCGTGGCCGGGCCGCTCGCCAGCGAACTACCCGCCGATGTCCAGGCCGCGATCCTGCGCATGCCGCTCCTGCCGCCAGCGCTGGTCGCAGCCGCCGCTGGGGACCTCGCCGCCGCCGCGCCCGAATTGCCGCCCTCACCCATCAACCTCCTGGTCGATCCGCCGATTCCCGAACTGGTGCGCTGGACGGTGAAACTCGACCGGGAGCCGCGCACCTGGCCCACCACGCGCAACCCGGTAACTCTCGCCGTGGTCCATTTCCGGTATGGCGAAACCCTCGTCACGCCCCAGGGACCGCGGCTGGTGAAGAGCCCCGACGGCGGTCCCCTGGCCAGGGATTTCCGCGCCGAAGCCATCCGCATCGAAGAACTCACAACCCTGGGTCTGGTGCCCTTTAACGATCAGCGCCAGTTCCTCGGGGCGGCACGCTGGCCGCGCAGCGGCCTGGTGCTGCTGCACAAGGGCCAGGTCGCTGCCGCCACCGCGCCGGAACTGCCAGTCGTCATTCCAGACGGAGTGATCGCGGCCCTCGCCGCCGCCGGCTGGGTGGTGAGCGGCGGCGGCGACCTGCCGGCTCCTCCGTTGTCCGCGACCACGGTCGAGGCGCACTTCACCGAAGAGGAAGGCCGAGACTGGTTCGCGCTCCATCTCGGCATCACGGTGGCAGGCGAGCAGCTCGACATCACCCCAATGCTGGTGCGCCTGCTCGACCAGGGCGAGGCCGGGCTCAACGGTCTGCCTCGGTTCACCGCCGAGGACCGCGAATGGGTGTGTCTGGGTCTGCCTGATGGCCGCGTGGTGCGCCTGCCGGTGGACCTGTTGCGGCGCTTGGTGGCGCACCTGCTCGAACTCTACGCCGCCCCCGGCGGCCAGGGCTGGAAGGTCGAAGCCTGGCAGGCCGCCGCGCTCACCGGGATTGATGGCATGCAGGCGGAGAGCGGACCGCGCATGGCGGCCCTGGCGGACCGCCTCAAAGCCCTGGGCACGCCGATGGAATGCGAGCCGCCCGATTCCTGCACCGCCGTGCTGCGCCCGTATCAGAAGCTTGGCCTGGGCTGGCTGCGTGCGATCCACGCCGCCGAGGTCGGCGGGATCCTGGCCGACGACATGGGCCTGGGCAAAACGGTGCAGACCATCGCCTTCCTCGCCACGCTGCATCCGGCCAGCACCCGGCCCAGCCTGGTGGTGTGTCCGGCGAGCATGGTCGGCACCTGGAAGCGCGAGTTGGCCCGCTTCGCCCCCGGGTTGACCAGCGAAATCCTGCATGGCAACGAGCGTCTCAAGGACGCCGCCGCCCTCGCCAAGCGCAACATCCTGATCACCACCTACGGCACCTGCCTGCGTGATCGTGAACTGCTTGCCAGCATCCCGCTTGAGGCGCTCATCTGCGACGAGGCCCAGGCGCTCAAGAACGCTGCCGCCAAGACCGGCGAGGCGATCCGCAGCCTCGACGCGCGCACCCGCATCGCCCTCACCGGCACCCCGATGGAAAACCACCTGGGCGAACTGCACGCGCTGCTCGGCTGGCTGGTGCCGGGCCTTTTGGGCACCGCCGCGCGCTTCGACCAGGCCTTCCGCAAGCCGATTGAGCGGGATGGCGATAATGCCCGCGCCGACCTGCTGCGCCGCCGCATCGCGCCGTTCATGCTGCGCCGCACCAAGACCGCGGTGGCCCCCGAACTGCCCCCGCGCACCGAACAGGTGGTCACGGTCGAGTTGGAGGGCGCTCAGCGCGCGCTCTACGAGAGCGTACGCCTGGCCATGGACGACCGCATCCGAGCCGTTCTCGCCGCCAAGGGCCTGGGCAAGGGCCACATCGAGATCCTTGATGCGCTGCTCAAGCTGCGTCAGTGCTGCTGCGATCCGCGCCTGGTAAAGCTGCCCGGCACCAAGCAGTCGGTCGAGGCGGGCAGCGCCAAGCTCGCGTGGCTGAATGAAACCCTGCCAGAACTGGTTGAAGAGGGCCGCCGCGTCCTGGTGTTCAGCCAGTTCACCAGCTACCTCGATCTGATCGAAAGCGATGTGTTGCGCCCCAGCGGGATCCCGTTCCTGCGCCTCGACGGCTCCACCACCAATCGTGATGTGTTGGTGCAGGGCTTCCAAGCCGGCGACGCCCCGGTGTTCCTGCTCTCGCTCAAGGCCGGCGGCACCGGGTTGACCCTCACCGCTGCCGACACGGTGATCTTCTGCGATCCGTGGTGGAACCCCGCCGCCGAGGCCCAGGCTGCGGACCGCGCCCACCGCATCGGCCAGGACAAGCCGGTGTTCATCTGGCGGCTGGTCGCCTCGGGCACGGTCGAGGAACGCATCCTGGTCATGCAGGAGCGCAAGCGCGCCCTGCTCGACAACATCCTCGACGCCGACGGCCAGGCCGTCCCGGCTTTCGACGAGGCCGACCTCGCTGCGCTGATGGCGCCGCTGCCGTAGCTCCCTCAGACCCGGGCCCGCCGCGACCCCGGGCCGGCTTCACCCAAGTACTGTGGCGCCGAGAGGTATCTCTGGGCTAAAACTGATCCGCCGGTGTCTCGGAAAAAAGCCTACAATGATGTATAGGAATACATAAATACTGGCACAATGTTAGCTTGTAAAAGTACCTCGTAGTCTATGCGTATAGCATTTGATACATTAAAAGGTCTGGAACTCCCCTAGACGGTACGTTGCACGGCAACTAACGTGTATCGACCACGGGAGTTATCAGAGACCGACATGAGCGCTGACGATGATATGCTTGCCGACTTCACGAGCGAGGCAGCCGCAGGACTCGATCGCGTTGAGCGCCTACTGTTGCAACTCGAACAGGGTGGGGTCGACCAGGGCGGACTCGATGACCTGTTCCGCGTTCTTCATTCGATCAAGGGCAATGCCTCGTTCTTGGATCTTGATCGGGTCGTCGAGCTTGCTCACGCCGGCGAATCGGCGATGGACCGGGTGCGCAAGCAACCCGCCTTACTCGACACGCGTCTGGCCGACACGCTGCTCGCCACCCTCGACCGTCTGCGCAGCATGATCGCCGCCCCTGATCAGGGCGCCGGCACCACGATCACCGATCTTATCGAACGTTTTACCGCGAACCCAAGCGCGACAGTCCCGGCGCTGGAACCAACCCCAGAGGCGACCGCGCCACCTGCCCCAAGCGTCACGCCGGGGTCGGGCCCGGTCGCCCACGAGGCAGATTCAACCCGCGCGCCGGCGGTTACCGAGGCAACGATGCGCGTGCCGGTGCGCTTCCTTGACGAACTGTTGCGCCACACCGGCACCATGGTCATGGCGCGCAACCAATTGCTCACCCGCAACGCCTACACCGACGATGTCGCGTTCAGCACCCTCTCGCGTTGCATTGCAGAAGTGCACAAGAGCGTGGTACAGAGCCGCATGGTGGCGATGTCCGAGCTGTTCGATCGCTTTCACCGCGTAGTTCGCGACCTAGCGCGCAAACTTGGGAAAGAGGTCGAGCTGCACATTGATGGTGGCGAGATCGAGTTGGACCGCACCATCCTTGAGGCCTTCGCCGATCCCCTCACTCACTTGGTGCGCAACGGCCTCGACCACGCCATTGAGGCCCCGGAGGAGCGCATCGCCCGTGGCAAGCCTCGCACCGGGCGCCTGACCCTGCGCGCCTACCAACAGTCGGGCGAAATCATTATCGAACTGGAGGATGACGGACGCGGCATCGACCACGAGATGGTGCGACGCAAGGCGGTTGAAAAGGGCATGCTCGATGCGGCACGCGCTCAACAGCTCGACCGGCGCGCCTGCCTTGAGCTCATCTTCCTGCCCGGTTTCTCGACCAAGAGCGAGGCCACCGAGTTGTCCGGACGCGGCGTCGGCATGGACGTGGTGAAGACCAACCTGGATCGCATCGGTGGCACGATCGGCATCCACACCGAGCCCGGCAGTGGCACCGTCTTTGCCTTCCGCCTGCCGGTGACCCAGGCGATCGTGTCTTCGTCTCTGATCTCTGCCCTGGTGGTGCAGATCGGCGACCAGCGTTTCGCCATCCCCGAATCAGCGGTGAATGAAATCATCCGCATCGATCCGCAGGACCCCGCCGACCGCATGGTCGCCCTCGAGGGGAAAGATGTCTATCAGCTACGCAACAAAGTGTTGTCTCTCGTCCATCTTGAGGATGCCTTTGGTCAGCCGCGCACCTGCCTTGATCCGAAAAGCGGCGAGGTCATCAGCGACCGCCGCTTTCGCATAACCGACCGCCGCCAGAGCCAGGACCCTGGTGAAACTGCTCGCTGGGACAGTCGGCGCAGCGGCAGCGAGCGGCGACACAGCAAGCAGACCCTGGTGGTGGTCGAATTCCGCCGCTCGCTGTTCGGGTTGATGATCGACCGGGTGCAGGGCATTGAAGAAATCGTGGTGCGACCCAGCCCGGCGCTGATCAAGGGCAGCACGGTATTCGCTGGCCACACCGTCCTGGGCGACGGACGTGTGGTCATGCTGCTCGACATCCCTGGCGTCGTGGCCCGCATGGGCCTGCGCTTTACCGAGGCCGACCACGATCCGGCCAAGCGCCCACGGGCGCTGCGCACCGGCCAACAGATGGTGCTGTTCGAGAGCGCGCCCGGCGAGCGCTTCGCCATCCCGTTAATGATGATATCGCTGATCGAGAAGATCCCTGCCGCCGGGATCCGCCGCATTGGCTCGAAGGAATTTTACCAACTCAAGAACGAGACGTTTCCGCTGCTGCGCCTCGACCACCACCTCGATGTCAGTCCGCTAGCGGAGGCCGAGGCCTACCACCTGCTGCTGCCGGCCCATGTCAGCCATCCCATCGGCATCCTCGCTGGCACTGACCTGCGGGTGGTTGATGTCGCTGATCGTTTCGATGGCCGGGTCGAGAACAGCAATGGGCTGATCGGAACCTTCCTGCACGACGATCAGTTAATTATGCTGCTCGACATCTACGGCCTGTTTGCCGCTGCCGCCCCCGAGCATTACACCAAGCAGGAGCGTCACCTCACGAGCCGGGTACGCGTCCTGCTCGCCGAGGACACTCCGTTCTTCTGCAAACTGATGCAACAATACCTCCGTCATCCCGCGGTCGACCTGACCGTGGTCTATGATGGTCAGCAGGCCTGGGACCTGTTGTCGCACAAGAAGGAACGCTTCGACCTCATCCTCTCCGACATCGAAATGCCGAACATGAACGGCTTCGATCTCGTGCGCAATATTAAGAGCCACTCCGAACTACGCACCATCCCGGTGATCGCGCTGACCAGCCTGAGCGACGCTGAAAGCCGACGCCGGGGCATGAAGGCCGGATTTGACGAGTACGCGGTCAAGATCGACAAGGACAGCCTGTTGGCAATGGTCTTTAACCAGTTGCAGCGAGGGCCCGGCCGATGAAGCCCTTTGCTGGCCAGATCGCGGTGTTTCTGCTTGGCGATCGGCGCTACGCGGTGCCGGTGCTGCTGGTCGAAGAATTCTTTCGCCCAGTGCCGATCACCCCGGTGCCAGGGGCTGACCGCCGCATTGCGGGACTGATCAATCTGCGTGGCGTCAGTGCGACGGTGGTCGAGATGCGCGTCACGCTTGGGCTTGAAGTGCGCACCGCAGCCATGCCGTGCCGCATGATCATGCTTGAAACCGCCGAAGCCCTGCCCGCCGAGGCACGTGAGGCCGGCCTGGTGGCCCCCAGCGAGCCGGTAGTGCTCCTGGTCGATCGCGTTGAACGCATCGCCACGGTTCGGGCCGAGGACTGCCATCCCCCGCCTGCGCACACTGCGCATGCCTACGCCACCGGGGTCTACGACCTTGAAAACGGCTTTGTTATGCTGCTTTCAACCCAGCCTATTTTCGATGACATCCTCGCCCAGACTGGAAACGTCACGCCATGAACCAGCCAGCTCCAGCCCAGCCCGTTGCTCCGGCGGTAGCCGGCCGCGTCTCGTTCTCGATCTTCCATCCGGTGATCACCTTCGAACACCGTGAGTTCTACGAACGCATTATTGGCGAACTCAACGGCATCTTCCCGATCTGCAACCAGGGCAAGTGCACCGCGGTGGAAATTAGTGAGAATGCCACCGAGCAAGAGCAGATCACCGATCTGATGAAAAAGGTCGAGACGTTCTCGGGCGAACTGCTCACCGTAACCAAGGAACTGTTCGACCAGTTCTACCAGGCTAAAGACCAATTCTGCCGGTCGATCTACGCCAACACCGCCTACAACCTGATCAACCTTCTCGACCGCAATCTGTTGGAGCGCACCTGCGATGTGCGCTGGTGGGCGTTGGAGGTCGCCTTCGCCGACTGCCTCGCCGCACGCGAGCGCTGGTGTGCTGCGTGCGCCGGCCTCGCCGTCGCGCTGGACCAATGCCGGGAGAGACTGGTCGCCCAAGACGCCGTGGGTACCGCCGGACTTTTAGCCGACCTCGTCCGGCCAGTGCCGGCCCTGCTCGATGCCAGCCGTCGCCAAGCGCTGTTCAGTCAGATCGAGCGGGCCTCTGCCCACTGCGACTGTGAGGTACGCGACCACGGTGCGGCCGTACGCACCGCCGCCGATGACCTGCTGGGGCGCATTCGCTTCGCCTGCGAACGCCTCGCCGACATCCGCGCCAGCTACACCCTCTACCGTGACTTGGTGCTGTGCGACCGTGACGGCATCGTGCTGGCCAGTGGCAACCCCGAGGCATGCGAACGCCTGGCTGGCCGCAGCCTCGCTAGCGAAAACTGGTTCACCGGTTCGCTGGCGACCAAGGACGGCAACGATTACCATGCCTCCGACACCACCCGCTCGGCGGTGGCCGACGGTCTGTGCTTGGTCTACGGTTCGGCGGTGCGCAGCGAGGGTGGAGCTCCGGCCGGTGTGCTGGGTGTGTTCTTTGACTTCCTCGGTGAAACCAAGCTGATCCTCGACGACTACCTGCCCAAGAACTCCACCGGCCAGCCGTCTGATGGCTGGTACAGCTTTCTCACCGACCGCGCCAACCAAACCATTGCCTCCAGCGATGAAATCGCTTGGCCGGTCGGCCACAGCGCCCACCTGCCGCGCCGCCATCGTATGCTCGCCAAGGGTGAGCGGGCCTCGACCTATGTCGTGGTCGAGGGCGCCGACGCGGCGCTGTTCTCGGCGCGAACTGACGGCTATCTCGACTATCCGGGACTGGGCTGGACCAGCCACTTGGTGCTGCCCAAGGAACGCATCTTTAGCGTTGGTGCCACCGCCCACGCCGCGGTACTCGACACCAAGGCGCTGATGCGCAGTCGCATCATTCCCGAAATCAACAAGGACACCTACGCCAAGGTCCAGGACGATAAGGAAAGCATCAAGCTGATCAGTCTGAACGGCATCGTCTTCGCGAGCAAACTGGGGAAGCGCGGCGTCGCCCTCGGTCCGATCTTCGACCAGATCACGAAGACCGGCGACTTTGCCACCAGCATGATGGAAAAACTGCTGGCTGAAATGGCGCTGGGTGAGCTGGAGCTTAACCTCACCGCACTCGACAGTTTCGCCAAGCAGGCCATCGACCTGATCGATCGCAATCTGTTCGAGCGTGCCGCCGACATCCGCTGGTGGGCCACCGACCGGGTGCTGTGGACGGCGCTGATGCAGCCTAGCCCCGAGGCCTACGACGCCGCCTGCCGACGCATGAAGGTGATCAACGCCAACTACACCATGTACCGCAATCTGGTGCTGGCCAACACCAACGGCGACCTCGTCGCCTGTTCGAAGACCGAATTGCGCAATGAGCTTCGCAAGATCAACGTGTCCGAGCACGAATGGTTCCAGCAAGGCCTGCGCACCACCCAGGCTACCGAATACGCGGTGCAGGATGTGGGTTCCTCACCGCTCGAACGCACCCGGCCGAGTTCGCTGATCTACGCCGGCGGCGTGCGCCGCGACGGAGCGCGCAACGGCGAGGCGGTAGGTGTGCTCGGCGTCTGCTTCGACTGGGACACCGAGGCGCAGAAGATCCTGCGCACCTGCCTGCCGCGCGACCGTGAGGGCAAGGTCATCCCCGGTTGTGCCGCCTTTTACACCTCCCGCGATGGCCGCATCATCGAGAGCAGCGATCCCGCCTTCGCCAGCGGCACGATCGCGGATCTGCCGGCCGTCTGCGCCGGGCTGGCGGCCGGGGCCAGTGCCACTGGCGTACTCACCCACGGGGAACGTCGCTATCTGATCGGCAGTTGCTGCACCAAGGGCTACCGCGAATACGCCGGACTTGGCTGGATGTCGCACATCGTCAGACCGGTGGACTGACGCGCTGACCAACACCTTCAGCGCAGCAGTCGCGCCGCCTCAAGCGCTCCGTAGGTGACAATGATATCGGCTCCCGCGCGACGCAGGGCGGTGAGACTCTCGAGCAGGGCCCGG